>JAUUWD010000177.1 GCA_030589225.1 Desulfobacteraceae bacterium
CTGGACTCTCTTTTCACTGTGAATACCAATAGGGCTGATGACGGAAGTATTGTTGGATACCAGGGCTTTATCCGCGATATTACCGGTCAAAAGAAACTTGAAGCTCAATTCCGACAGGCCCAGAAGATGGAGGCCATCGGCACATTAGCCGGCGGGGTTGCCCATGATTTCAACAATATACTCACCACCATCATAGGCAATGCCGGTCTTGCGTTAATGGGTGTCGGCAAAGATGATACCCTACGGGAGGAGATAGAGGAGATCAAGATAGCCGGAGAAAGGGCAGCCTCTTTGACCCGCCAGCTTCTGGCCTTTAGCCGCAAGCAGGTTATCCGACCCATGATTCTGAATTTCAATGAGTTATTAAAAGATGTAGACAAGATGCTTGGCCGCCTGATTGGGGAGGATGTTGAACTGTTGACGATTCCTGAGCCTGAATTATGGCAGGTGGAGGCGGACCCCGGTCAGGTGGAGCAGGTGATCATTAATCTTGTAATCAATGCCAAGGACGCCATGCCTAAGGGTGGCAAACTCACCGTTGAGACGGCTAATGTAGATTTGGACGGGAACTATTTTCGCAAACACGGCATTAAAGAAAAGCAGCCCGGTACTTATGTGATGCTGGCTGTAAGCGATACCGGCATCGGTATGGATAAAGAAACCCTGGAACATATATTCGAGCCGTTCTTTACCACCAAGGAGATAGGCAAGGGCACGGGATTGGGCTTGTCCACGGTGTACGGCATTGTGAAACAAAACAACGGTTTTATCTGGGCCTACAGCGAACCTGGACATGGAACGACCTTTAAGATCTATCTTCCCAAGGCAAAGGGGGATGTGGCTTCAGAGAAAAAAGAACAACACCCTGTAACAGAGATAGACGGATCTGAGATCGTTTTGATTGTAGAAGATGATGACAGTCTTCGAAAGCTTGCGCAAAAGGCTCTTCAGCAGCATGGATACAGTGTATTAGAGGCTGAAAATGGTGAAGATGCCTTAAGGGTCAGCGAGGAACACGGGGGGTCGATAGATTTGATGATAACTGATGTGGTTATGCCCAAGATGAGCGGTAAGGAAACAGCAGAACGGTTGCAACCGCGCTATCCACGGATGAAGGTGATTTACATGTCGGGGTACACGGCCGACGCCATTGTTCATCACGGTGTTTTGGCACCCGGACTCAATTTCTTTGAAAAGCCTTTTACGCCGGAAGGTCTGGCGCGGAAAGTGCGGGAGGTGTTGGATCGGGGGATTGAAGATTGACGATTGAATATTGAGAATTGAAAATTGAAAATTGAGAATTGAAAATTTAAGGAACTGTGACATTGAATATTGAAAAGTGAAGATTTAAGGAAATAATACAAAGGCGGAGCGAAGCGACTTCCACAAATATTCAATAGTCAATTATAACGATAGTCAATTGTAACGATATTCAATTGCAAAGGCGAACCCTAAGATCCTGATTTGTCGGGAGTGCTTGGTTTTAGATTTTGAATATATAGCATAGTTTCTCTAAATACGAGAAAGAAATATATTGGTTAAAATATTTAGCGGGAGAAGGAAATGAAAGTCTTTAAGAATTGGACTGCTATTTTTGCGATATTTCTGTTTTTTGTCGCTGTGCTTTCCTGCGGAAAGGAAGAAGAGAGCCAAAAAGTTGATCTTGATAAAAAGACCTCAGATGTCAGCAGATTAGTAAAAACAACAGACATGGGAAAGAGCTTAACATTCTGTTTTGACTGTCGTCTTGACCCCCAGGAAGAAATAAAAATTTACGGGTCTTTTCTTGACTATCTTGAAAAGGAGACAGGGCTTGATTTAACGCTTCTTTTTTCAGAGGATTATCGGAAAACCATTGAGAATATCGGCACCGGCAAGGCACAGTTCGCCATCATAGGGGGTTTGGGTTTTCTTAAAGCCGAACATGACCATGGTGTAAGAATGCTGGTCAAGGGCCTGGATCAGAATGGAAAAGGCGACTATCAAGCCGCCATTATTGTTAAAAAAAGCTCCCCTATAAAAAAACTATCCCGGTTAAAAGGTCGCAGCTTTGCTTTCGGGTCTAAGTACTCCACTCAAGGCCATCTTATCCCACGCTATATGTTAGAAAAAGAGGGGATTTTATTAGATGATCTCAAGAAATATTCTTTTACAGGTTCCCACTGGAATTGCGCCCGGGCAGTTATCAAAGGAGATGCCTCGGCAGGTGGAATACAGGACTCACTGGCATTCGGGCTTGAAAAGGGTGAGTCCATAAGAATAATAGCTCTCTCGGATTATTACCCTCGTAGCGGCATAGCGGGTAATAAGGATGTGCCTGAAAAAATAGCGGATAAGGTCAAAAGAGCCTTACTTCGATTTGACCCCGCAGGAAAACATAAAGACGGACTCATCAACTGGGATAAAACCGAGATGTCCGGCGGGTTCAGTGATGTCAAGCCGCAGGATTATGATGTTTTAAAAAAGATAGCTGAAAAATACAGACTCCTGGGAGATGACTTAAAATGAGATTCAGAACAAAACAAATGCTGATTTTTTCATTGCTCATGGCTCTGATATGCATAGCCTTTTTGGTCTTTTCATTAGGATTTTATAAAAACAGGATGGTAGATGAAGCGGAATATCGTCGGTCCTCACTTGCCATGCATTTGCACAAAGACATAATAAATATGATTTATGCTGAGGATGTCCTTCAATTAACTGCAACACTCAGGAGCATTTGTAAAGATGTGACTTACATAGATTATATCTTTATAATTGGCGATGACGGGCATTTACTTACACATACCTTTGATACGGGTTTCCCATCCGAACTTTTTAACGTCAATTTACTGCCGGCGGATAAGACATCCTCCTCCAGACATCTTCTGACCAGTAAAGGACGAATCAGGGATTTTGCAATACGCACGGCCAGGCATATGCAGGGCGAGATCCATGTGGGAATGAATGAAGAGGTCTTCTACAAACAGATAAACGATTTTGTAAAGATAACCATAATCATAACGATTGTTTGTTTAGCGCTAGGATTGTTTCTGGTTTATGTCATATCAGGTTATCTAAGCAAGCCATTGAAAAACCTTTACCTGGGCATGAAAAAAATAGAAAAGGGGGATCTTCAATACCGTTTGGAGGAAAAAGGGGACTATGAAGTTTTAAACCTTCTCCAGGGCTATAACCGGATGACGGAGTCAATACTGGATTCTACCACCAGGCTAAAGCAGGCAAAGGAAAAGATAGAGAAACTCAATTCCGTGCTGTACGCTATTCGAAGCATCAATAAGCTCATAACCATGGAAAAAGACCGTGACCGTCTGCTTCAAGGCGCTTGCGACAACCTGGCTGGTGCTCGCAGTTTATATTCCGCCTGGATTACCCTGCTGGATGAATCCGGAGCATTTGTGAAGTTTGCCCAGGCCGGTTTTGGTGAGGATTTCCTGCCCATAAAGGAAATGTTGAATCAAGGCGAGTTGCCGGCCTGCGGTCGGATTGCGCTCAAGCAACCGGATGTTGTGGTCACTGAAGACCCTGCCTCAAACTGTACTAACTGTTCATTAAAAGATAGGTATGGTGATCGGGGTAGTATAGCCGTTCGGTTGGAACATGGGGGAAATGTTTACGGCCTGCTGACAGTGACTGTCCCCAAAGATGTGATTATAGAAAAAGAAGAGATGAATCTATTAAAAGAGAGTGCCGGAGATATTGCTATTGCCTTGCATGGCATAGAATTGGAAAAAAAACAAAAGCAGGCAGAGGAGGCGCTGCAAAATAGCGAGGAAAGACTTGCAAGAGCCATTGAGGGAAATTCGATCCCAACCTTTATCATCGACAAGAACCACACCATCACGCATTGGAATAAGTCCTGTGAAAATTTAACCGGTATTCCTGCGCTTGAAATGGTAGGCACAAAAAAACACTCGCTTGCTTTCTATCCTGAAGAAAGACCGGTTTTAGCTGATTTGATTGCAGGCGAAGCGTCAGAGGAAGAGATAGAGGGGTATTATAAGGATAGTAAGCTTAATAAATCTGGGTTGATTGAAGGGGCGTACGAAGATGAAAATTTTTTTCCTAATTTGGGTGAAAAAGGCAAATGGCTTTTTTTCACAGCATCACCGTTGAAAAACAGGCAGGGAGAAGTTACTGGAGCCATAGAAACTATACAAGACATTACCGAGAAAAGGAATACGGAGGATCAGCTCCGGCAAGCCCAGAAGATGGAAGCCATCGGCGCGCTGGCAGGCGGTATTGCCCATGACTTTAACAATCTGCTTACCTCCATAATAGGCAATGCCCAGCTCGCATTGAACGATATCAGCAAGGATGATTCCTTGCGCGAACAAATAGAAGAGATCAAGAAAGCCGGGGAGAGGTCAGCTTCTTTGACTCGACAGCTTTTAGCCTTCAGCCGTAAGCAGGTGATAAAGCCTGAGGTCTTGGATCTCAACGAAGTGATAAACGAGACGGAAAAGATGCTTAAGCGTATGATCGGAGAGGATATTGAGTTCCAAACTGTTTTAAAACCGGAGCTGTGGAAAGTTCATATGGACCCAGGGCAGATCGACCAGATGATCATAAACATGGTGGTCAATGCCAGAGACGCCATGCCACAGGGAGGAAAGCTCACCGTTGAGACGGCCAACGTGGATTTGGACAAGAACTATTCAAGCGAGTACGGTATTAATGAGACACCAGGCTCTTATGTGATGCTGGCTATAAGCGATACCGGCAACGGGATGGACAAAGAAACCCGGGAACATATCTTCGAGCCTTTCTTCACCACCAAGGAGATAGGCAAGGGCACCGGACTGGGTCTTTCCACTGTTTACGGCATTACCAAACAAAGCAATGGCTTTATCTGGGTCTACAGCGAGCCTGGACAGGGAACGAATTTT
>JAUUWD010000337.1 GCA_030589225.1 Desulfobacteraceae bacterium
AGATCAGCGTCGTTCTGCTCCAATATTTTCATCAATCGGTTAGCAGCTTCCATATCAAATCCATCGGAAAGAAATCCGGTGGATGGGTGCGGCGGGCGTTTCGCTCGCCCCTTTCTAGGTTTCTTTCTAAGGTTTCTTTCTATGATCGATCCCAATTCTTTTGGGGGTTGATCCCAATTCTTTTGGGGTCTACTCCCAACATTTTTGGGGTCTGAATCAAGACTTTTGGTATCTGAATTTTGTTCAATTTCAGGTAAAAATGACTCAGATACAAACATCTTATCAAGTTTGCGGGTGCTCTGGATATTGACTACCCGCATCTTATTTATTTCTTTGATCCCAACTGTTTGTAAGGCCGCACCGATAGCCTCATTGTCGTTGGGAAAGGTAATAGGGGTGGCGGCCTTCTCAGGGGAAAGTCCTGTGAGACAATTAATGACCGTTTTTTCTCTATTGATCTTTTTTGCTAATCTATCTGTTATAAAATCAGCCAGTCCAACCCCGGTGGCATTTCCATCGGATAAATCCGTCAGGTCCCGTACTAATATCCGCTTGGGATGAGGCTGGATCCAGAAATCGCCAATAAGATCCCTGTGCCGTCCAATCACCTTTGAATCCATTCCTGTCCCGCTTATGTTCTTTCCCATCTCATCCACAATCAATAGATCAATTTGGTCGAATGGTATTTTCGACATGACTTTCTTAGATAAGGCAAGGAGTCTTTTTTCCTCGTCCAGTATTTTCTCAGGAGAGATGGCTTTGAGTTCAGTAATCCGACCGAGCCCATTTTCCACAATTCCGAGCCCAAAAAGCACAGGACAACGTTCAAGAATCATCAGACCAGCATCAATTATAATCGCTTCCATGCCGTGATCAACTGCGGCCCTGTGATAAACGCTTGCACCCTGATGTTTCCCCATGCCGATGGCCATCATTTTAAAGAGACCGCTCTCGATATCCCCCTCAAATTTTGTGTGGGTTTTAATGCGGTTAATAACTACAAGGGCATCGGCATCCGAGGCATATTGGTCTAAATAGACTGGCACGTTCCTGTGAGTAATACCAACTTCTGCCACGTCCATGGAAGAAAGTATAGGAACACCCATCTTTTTTTCTGAAATTCCAATGTGGGAGAGCAAGATTTTTTGCCCTTCTGCTGTTGCCCCACCGTGACTCCCCATGGCCGGAAATATGAAAGGCTTAGCGCCCGCCCCTTTAAGTACATCCACACAACTTCTTGTCACTTCGTCAATTCTATCTATCCCGCGACTTCCTGCGGTAACAGCAATGGTTTGTCCAGGTCTTATTCTTTTATCAAGGGATAAGGAGGCCATGCTTGTTGCAACTTCTTTGGAAACATCCTCAATTTCCTTTTCATAAAGGCTCATACGCACGAGAGCCATTTTTGGAAAATCAGTTTTGCTCATAATTGCGTTGACCTCCTGAATTGTAATTAGAGTTATTCTGATTCGGATATTTTTTTGACTTTGAGACGAACGTCGTTATCGAGAAAGGTCTCCTCAAGCACCTCTCCACTGTTATGGGAAATCACTTTCTTGATCTTTTCAAGCTTCTCCTTTTCAAGGATAAACTCGAAACCCTCTCCCGGGGGTAAAATCCTGAGACATAGACCTACGTCCAGATAGGCCTTTCAGCAGTCACCCCTGTAATCCATCAACTCTTCTATCATTGTAATCACTCACGTATCCTGTCAAATGTTTTACTTTTCTTTAGAAGTGGCCAGCAGAAAATCAAGCATGGCCTGACATAATGGAGAAGCAATTCTTCTTCGATCTCTGATTAAATAGAAGTTTCTAAACATAGAAAGGCCTTTGACTTTAAGCGCCTTAATAAAACCGGTTTTCAGTTCCGTATCCAGTGCCCTTGAAGAAAGGACTGAAATACCGAGGCCGGCCTTTATGCCTTCTTTGACCGCCGTGGATGTGCCAAAGCGCGCCACCACATGATACGAATCAATGGCCTTTGAACCTGATGTCTTAAGGTAATCCTCCATGATTTTCAAGGTTCCTGACCCCGCCTGCCTTAGAATAAAAGGCGCTTTTGAAAGTTCTTCAATAGAAACCGCCCTCCTTTTCGCCAACCGATGATGGGCAGGAACCGCCAGCACCAATTCATCTTTCCATAATTTATGATGTATGAGATTCCTGTGCGAACGCCTGGACCCAACTATACCCAGCTCAAGATGGCCATTCAGAACACGGCCTTCGATATCATTAGTGTCGGAAATACTCAGCACAACGGATACAAGAGGATGTTCTTCGCGGAAATTTCCTATGATCTTCGGAAGTATGTATTCGCCGGGAATCGTGCTTCCCCCGATATGAATTTCGCCCTGTTTAATACCAAGAAAATCTTGCATCTCAAGGCATGCCGTCCTTTTCATATCCAGCAGGAGAACTGCATGCTTGTAAAGGATCTCCCCGGCCTTTGTTGGCATGATCTGCCTGCCCAGCCGATCAAGGAGTTTTGTCCCGACCAGGCTCTCAAGCGTGGCTATCCTCTCGCTGACAGAAGCCTGTGCCAGAAAAACTGCCTCTGCAGCTTTTGAAAAGCTCCCCAGTTCAACAACTTTTCGAAAGATTTCGAGTTGGCGCAGGTCAAAATCAACAGACAATATTTGATTGGAAACGGATTTTTTCATGTGATTGTCTAACGAAGCCAAGGCCTCAAACCGACGAGTTTGTGTGCGTTTATCAAATTTTTTGCTTGAGGCGTAGAGATGCTGGTTGCTGGATGCTCGATGCGTGTTGTAGCGAAGCGGAAATCCCGTCTTTAGCGGGGATAAAGACTTTCCCATTTACAGCGCCTG
This sequence comes from Desulfobacteraceae bacterium, assembly GCA_030589225.1. GTDB lineage: Bacteria > Desulfobacterota > DSM-4660 > Desulfatiglandales > Desulfatiglandaceae > 4484-190-2. Next base: position 2,831 of record JAUUWD010000337.1, read on the forward strand.
GA
>JAUUWD010000086.1 GCA_030589225.1 Desulfobacteraceae bacterium
ATGAATGCACGGCGGGGCTTAGGTGGGGCGACCCTTTGCCAAGGGGATTTCTGTTTGTTAAAAACCCCATTCCTCCAGTTGACTTATCATCCTTTTCCGGTGACTGCCTGGCCAATAGTACCGGCCGCATAAAGGGCAGAACCGAATCCCTGCCATGTTTTCATAAAACACATACTCAGGAACATTTTCCTGGGCTGCATCTTTCTGGGCCTCTGTCAACAGCACATTACAGATTAAACATCTGCTGAACCAATTTGATCGAACAGGCGCAAGACGTGCCCTTTCTTTCAGCTCGGCTATCTGACCGCTTACGCCATTCGCATGGATCAACGCTGCATTGGTATAACGATCCGTTGCCCCCCTGTGCCGGGACAAGAGAAGTCGCCCCTCTTTCACGAGATGTTCAATGTCGCCTGGTCTGTAGTAACGCTGGTAGTGGGTATCATAGCCCAGGACCCTAAGCCACTTGGCCAGCCTGCCCAGCATACAATCGGCGACAAATTTTATTTCCATAATCCTTCTTTCCCAATCAGATCTGGGCCAGGGATAATCAAGATTTCTAATGTCCTGTGCAGCTTTTCATAAATCCTATATACTACAACATTAGTTTCTTTTGTAATTATTCTTTGGTGAATAAAGAATTTTCATTGTATAATCATTACCCAAATCTGTAAATTGGTGATGGCCCATGGATAAAATAATTATTGAAGGCGGCAATCCCTTAAAAGGAACCGTAAAAATCAGCGGCGCAAAAAACGCAGCCCTTCCCGCTATTGCAGCCTGTCTCCTGACCGGGGGCTGGCATCAGCTCGATAATGTTCCTCGTCTCAAAGATATCGTGACCATAAAAAGCATTATGTCAAAATTGGGGGTCGTATTTCGCGATAAAAAAGGATCCCTGGAGGTAAATTCCGATAATCTCAACAGTTATGAAACTTCTTATGAATTGGTGAAAACTATGAGGGCCTCAATTCTCCTCTTAGGCCCTCTCCTGGCCCGATATGGTAAGGCCAGGATATCATTGCCAGGAGGGTGTGCAATAGGTGCACGACCCATTAACCTGCACTTGAAGGCACTGTCTGCCATGGGTGTAGAAATGTTTCTGGATCAGGGGTACATAAATGCCCAGGCTGATCGACTAAAAGGGGCAGACATCTTCTTTGACACGCCTACTGTAACGGGCACTGAAAACATCATGATGGCCGCTGTAACAGCCAGCGGTCAAACCACTTTAAGAAATGCCGCCAGGGAACCGGAAATCCAGGATCTCATTAACATGTTACGTAGCATGGGAGCCAACATTGAAGGGGATGGGACAGACACTATCGTGATCAATGGTGTTGAAAGCCTGCGGCCGGCCCGGCATACGATCATCCCGGACAGGATTGAGGCTGGAACTTTTATGATCGCGGCAACCATTACCAGGGGTGATATAGAAATCGAATCATGCCGTCCCCAACATTTGGGGGCGCTTATAGAAAAACTGGAGTCTGCAGGCGCAGCAATAAAAGCAAAGGGCGAGTATATTTCTATTAAAGGTCCTGATATTATTGAAAGCGTGGACATCAGAACCACGCCTTTTCCTGGTTTTCCCACAGATCTCCAGGCCCAGTTCATGTCTCTTATGTGTATTGCAAAGGGCTGGAGCATGATCAGAGAGACCGTATTTGAAAACCGCTTTATTCATGTGAGTGAGCTCAAGAGGATGGATGCTGATATAGAAATCAACGGCAGTCAAGCCCTTGTAAAGGGCAAAGAGCGTCTCCTCCCTGCTCCTGTTATGGCCACTGATTTGCGGGCCAGTGCATCCCTTATCCTGGCCGGTTTAGCTGCAGAAGGCGGCAGAACCGAAGTTCACCGCATTTATCATCTCGATCGGGGATACGAGTTCCTGGAAAAAAAATTCAAAAACCTGGGGGCCACCATATGGCGTGAAAAAGAGTAATAATGTTACATCGCCCCCTTATACCGATGCTCTTATCCTTCACAGGGGGCATACTTGTCTCATATAAAGCACTGCACTCTTACCCGGATCTTTCAATTCCGGTTTTCCTTTCTGTGGCCTTCTCTCTCTTAGCCTACCTTTTTCTTCCCTCCCGATTAAGACTTTACTGTTTACTCCTCGCATTCTTTCTCACCGGAATCATGCTCGAACAGGGGAAACATTCCCCATCTCGACTCATGCCATTTGCAACCCAGCGTACAAAGGCCATAATTGAGGGTACCGTCCTTGAGCCGATCCGGATAATCAATGACATGGCAAGGCTCAAGGTCAAGGCGGATCTGTTGTTTGTTGAGGACAAGACAGTCCCTGTCAACGATAACGTCTCTGTGAGCATATATAATCATATCCCACCTGTCAGGCCCGGGGAAAGAATCCGTTTTCCTGCACGGTTAAGGCCCTTTAAAAATTTCAACAATCCAGGTCGATATGACTATGAGTCGGCCATGAGGCTAAAGGGATTTACCTGCGCTGCATCTGTCTCAGACGGTAGACGCATCGTACCCATGGGGCCCGGTCACCTCTCATTTCCCCGTGGACTTATAGAAAGGATTCAACGACCCGTAAGGGACTTTTTCAGGAAACGACTCAATGACCAAGACTACGCCCTCTTCCGGGCCCTGATCTTGGGTGAACGACAGGGTATCAATCAGGAGTTAAGAGAGCTCTTTAATCAGACCGGGCTTGGGCACGTGCTTGCAGTTTCGGGTCTACATATAGGGCTTGTGGCCTGGATGACCTTTTTTCTCTTCAAATGGGCCCTGTCCCGATCGTACAACCTCCCCCTTAAAACAGATCTTCTAAGGATAACTGCCCTTTTGACATGTCTACCTGTTATCGGCTACACCTTTCTTGCCGGGTATCAGATATCAGGCCAGCGGGCCATGACTATGGCCCTCATATTTCTCTGGTCTCTGATTTTCCGACGGGAAAAAGATGTCTGGTCTACCCTTGCATTTGCTGCTTTAGTCATCCTGACAATAGACCCCCATGCCATCTTCAGTATATCCTTCCAGCTTTCGTTCTCAGCGGTGATCGGTATTCTCTGGCTGGCACCTCCTCTCTTAAACAAAATCCTTTCTCCTGCAGAGACAACACAAACAAAAAACACCATCTTTAAGCGCCTGTACATTTATTTCATCGGCCTTTTTGTGGTTAGCCTTTCCGCTACGATCTTTCTGCTGCCACTAACCATATTTTACTTTCACCGTGTTTCTCTTGTGACCATTCCGGCAAATCTGACTGTCGTGCCCATCCTGGGACTGTGGGTGTTGCCGTTCGGATTACTTTGCGTTGCAGCACTACCCTTTTCATTTGAAATAGCAGGTCTTTTTCTCCAGTTGGGCACATGGGGACTACATGCAATGATGGAAATCATCCGATTTTGGGCAGGTTTCCCCTGGTCCAATTTATGGGTGATCACTCCCACCTTCTCTGAATTTCTAATGTTCTACTCGCTTATGCTCCTCTTGTTCTTTATTAAGCGCTGGTCATGGGCAAAGAAAGGAATCTTGGCCCTTGTTCTCCTTATTCTGCTTGACATTGGCTATTGGACATACTCGGTAGGATTCAGCAAACAATTGAAAGTGACTTTTCTCGATGTTGGGCAGGCTAATTCGGCTCTTGTTGAGTTTCCCATGGGAAAAAAGATGCTAATAGATGGAGGTGGCTTTCCACGCGACCACTTTGATGTCGGCAGAATGGTGGTAGCCCCATACCTTTGGCATTCAAAGATCCGCCGCATCGATTACCTGGTCTTAAGCCATCCCCAGGCCGACCACATGAATGGACTTCGCTTCATAGCCAGGAACTTTCATCCAAAAGAGTTCTGGTATAATGGTGATGAGGTGGAAAAAGCCTCTTTCAAGAAGCTGATGGCCATTATCGAATCGAAAAAAATTAAAAAGTTTCTCCCCGCCGATCTTGCAGGTGGCATGGAGATAAACGGGGTCAAGGTGGAAATCATACACCCTTTCCCGCATACACATTCAACAGAGCTCTTTGATAGGGGAACAAGGTTGAATAACAATTCGCTTGTACTGAAAATCTCGTATGGGGGGAAGTCTTTTCTGTTTCCAGGCGACCTTGAGCAGCAGGGTGAAGAGGTCCTCGTCTCAAATGCCGGCCAGGTTCTCAAGAGCGATATTCTACTCTCTCCTCACCATGGAAGTAAAAGTTCAAGCTCCAAAGAATTTCTACGGATGGTACGGCCTCGTGTATGCGTAATTTCTTCAGGCGAAGGGAACTTTTTCAATTTCCCCCATCAACAAACTCTCGAAAGACTACGAGACATAGGGTGCAGAATCATTAGAATTGACCAGACAGGGGCTGTGCAATGCAGGGTTGGAGGCAAAAGATTTGAGATCAGTACCTTTGTGAAAAAGTAACCCTTAACCCGGACAAGCCGGAATTGACTATTGACAATTGAATATATGTGTCTCTGTCATTTTTATGATAGTTCTTTTATAATGGAAAGAATTCCTTAAATATTCAATATTCAATCATTAGGTACTAAGAAGCGATTTTCCGGTCTTGAAAGAGTCGGATCTGAGGCTACAAGCGCATCAGCTTCCTTCTTTGCCGCTACCAAGAGCTCCGGCTCCCTGAACATTTCCGCAAAATCCAGTTCCCCTGCCCCTGCCTGCTTCGTTCCCATCAGTTCGCCTTGCCCCCGCATCTCCAGGTCCTTCTGCGCAATTTCAAATCCGTCATGGCTTTGAACAATTATTCTAAGTCTTGATAAGGTCTGGGCGGAGGGTTGTGTGGACAGCATCAAGAAACAGTGGCCTCTTTTGGTCCCTCTCCCAACACGACCCCTCAATTGATGGAGTTGGGTCAGACCAAACCGTTCAGGATTTTGAATCACCATTACTGTTGCCCCCGGGACATCAACACCCACCTCAATCACCGTGGTCCCTACCAGCAAATCGATGAGGCCCTCTCTGAATCGTTCCATGACCCGGTCTTTTTCATCGCTGGACATACGGCCGTGAATCAGTTCCACTCGAAAACGTGGCATAAAAATTTTACTGAGTTTTTCGTGCACTTCCAATGCGTTTTTCAGGTCCATCTCTTCTGATCCTTCGATCACAGGACATATGACCATTGTCTGCTCGCCCTCAGCCATTCTTCGGTTTAACGTATTAAGGACCTCCCTCCTCTGACTTCCGTCCATCAGGCGGGTCACAACCGGATGGTGACCTTCCGGATATTCTTTAATGAAGGAGATGTCCAAATCCGCATAGACCGTCATGGCAAGAGTCCTGGGAATCGGGGTTGCTGTCATGACAAGCAGGTGAGGGTTTACACCTTTTTGGTCTAAAAGTGCGCGCTGTTTCACACCGAACCGATGTTGTTCATCAATCACCACCAGGCCCAGCCTGGCAAAAGAAAGGTCCTCCTGGATCAAGGCCTGGGTCCCAATGATGAGATTATACTCTCCGAGCCTTATCTTTTCATAAGTGTCGAGGCGTTCAGATTTTTTCAATGCTCCGGTCAAAAGAACGGAACGAAACCCCATACTTTCAGGCAGACCTGCAAAATAAAGATAATGCTGCCGCGCCAAAACCTGGGTCGGAACCATTATCGCCACCTGCCATCGGTTGATGACGGTTAAGGATGCTGCCACCACCGCCACAATGGTCTTCCCGCATCCTACATCCCCCTGGAGTAAACGATTCATTGGTTTATTGCGACTCAGGTCCCTGATAATTTCGTCAATTGCACTCACCTGCCCACCGGTTAAGGCAAAGGGGAAACATTTCTCAAGCCGGGGCAACAGTCCTTTGGGGACAGAAAAGGCAGGTCCCGCCCTGCTTTCACGAGTTTTTTTTCCAAAAGCAATGCCAAGCATTACATGGAAAAAACGGTCAAATGTAAGTCTCTGGTGGTACTTGGTCCTAAATCGGTTGAGCAGATCAGTGGATAATTCCCTGGGCGGCATGTGAACGCACCTGATGGCTTCTGCAAACTCAGGCAGCGCGAGGTGGCAGGTTATCTTCCGCGGAACAGGGTCCACCAAATACTCTTGATATTGATCCAGCACATGCCTGATCGCGGACCTTAGGACTTGCCCGGGAATCCCCTGGATCACGGAATAAACAGGGTAAAATCCCAAAAGATCTTTTTCTTTGTCAGTATCCGCCAAGCCAATGTCAGGGTGAATCATCTGGGGTTTACCCCGATTCTTCCGGATGCATCCATAGGCCATAAGAGTTAAACCCTGCCGGGCAAATGTGCTCAGATGGGCCTTTCTATAATGAAACCACAGAAGGTCAAGGCTGCCGGTTTCATCTTGGATTCTTATCCTGAACAACCCTTTGCCACTGCGGAAAAACCTATCCTCCCTGCCAGATCTGACTTTTCCTCTGACCCAGACACTCATACCATCCGTAGTTTTGTCTATGGGCAAGACCCGTCTCCTGTCCTCATAACGGATGGGACTGAACAACAGGAGATCAAAGAGAGTGTGAAGACCCTTTCGGGCCATAAATTCTGCCCTTTTAGGCCCAATCCCTTTCAAAGCAATGAGGGGGCGGTTCAATTCAGGAATATGTTTGCGATGACTGGCAGGTGACATAATCATTTAAATCCATTAACAAATCATGGTATTAGTGACAAGAGAAAAGATTTGACAAAATATATAGCAATATATATAGATGATAATATACATTTGCAGAAAGAGACATTTATCCCTGACCACGCTGTCCAAGCTGTAGGCTTTACGAGCCGGAGGCCCAGAGAACGTGATTTCTATTTTCAACTGAGGCAGTTTCAAAATGTTCAATTTTGTTCAAGATCAAGGAAGGCGAAAATTTTAACCGCAGG
>JAUUWD010000060.1 GCA_030589225.1 Desulfobacteraceae bacterium
ATTTCGTATTTCGACCTGCCCGCCCAAGCCAATTTGATCATAAAATCTCTCTACCAACCCAGGTGTAGTAAGAGAGCAAAATGGCAACTTTACGTTATAGGGCAATGGCAGGCGGGTATTCGTATTTTTTAAGGTTGTTCCTGTGATTTGATGACATGATAAATTGCCAAAATCAGGGACAGAACTTATGAGACACGGTACTAGTCAGGTTGCTTTCTTTTTGCGCGGATTGCGGCATTCATGCTGGCTGCATCGACACATATCGAACTTCATGGTCTTTCACTCCTGAAGAACCACTCCCAATTCCCATCAGCAATCCTTACGAGTCAGTTAATAATCTCCGCCAAAAATTGCTTTTTTGTCGGCGATAAGGTTATGCATTCCCATGATCTGATACATTTTGAGGAGTGAAATGAGCCAACTGATTGTTGACTCTGCTCCCTGGTTCTCATTGACTCCATCCGGTTGAAGGCCATCGCAGCACCCACCTGTTTCAAAATCATACAGGGCTACATTGAGATCATTTCGGCCAAGAAACCATCCCAGGCAGCGCTGGGCCTCTTGAAACCACTTGATGTCTCCTGTTGCTACATAGACATCAATGCAGGCATCAATAAGGCTCATGGCCTCTATGGGCTGCTGGTCAAAGTTTGCCTTTTCACCACCTCGCTCATACCATCCTGAGTTCCCGATGACGGATAGATGCCCGTCTTCTGCGGTTTGTATCTGGAGGAGCCATTCAAGTATACGTGTCCCTGTCTCGAACATCTCAGGATCCGGTATCCACTGGCCTGCCAGTACCATTGCATGGGGAATCTTTGCATTTGCATAGGTTATGGTGTCTTCACACCACAGCCATCCCTCACGGCAGTTGTCCTTAAAAAAGTGAAACAATTTTTCCGCCAGTTCCGTCCTGAGCCTGCGGACTTGTGAGTCTCCACCGTATTTGTTGAGATAGGCATCAAGACCGACAACGCTAAATGCCCAGGAGCGAGGTGAACAAAAGTCCTCCAGGCGAATGAGCCCATCATGAAATAAACGCATGGCCATATTGCGTATGCCATCGTTTGGGGCATACTTGACCGCTATGCCGAGCGCCCAGATGGCCCTTGCATGGGAATCTTCGCTGCCGCCATCCTCCAGCCATCGCCTGTCATAGGAAAGAAAATTTCTGAACCTGGCATTTTCCGGATTGAAGGCAAAGTGGAGAAAGGCAAGATACTTTTTTAGAATCGGCAGGATCGTTTTGTCTTTACGCAGTGAGTAATATATGCACAGGGCAATAAGGGCCCTTGCATTGTCATCGGTACAGTAGCCGTGATTTAGGTTCGGGACATTGTACGTGGCATGCTGGAGAATACCTGTGTCATCTGTTATGCTCTTCAGATGGAAAAGATCTATCTCGGGAAGTTCGTCCAGGACCTGGTGATCTTGCCTGGCCACTGTCAGATCTCCGGGGATTTGCCTCCGGAGTTTCCAGACCTCCGAGATTAGATCCAGGTGCCCACGTGCCACTTCCTTGAAGACCATTGATCTTCCGTATTGATATGCCCGCGAGCGCATTTCGTCCCGTTCCTGATTGTTTCCCAGGAGTCTTATGATTCCCAGCGCCATCGAGTCAGGATCGTTAAAAGGGACAAGTCTCCCACGTCCATCACCCATGACTTCTTCTGCATACCAGAATGATGTCGAGACGATTGCGGCGCCAACTCCAATGGCATAGGCAAGTGTGCCTGAAGTTATCTGCTCCTTCTCCAAATATGGTATGGCATAGATCTTTGCACTCTGGAGATACTGTATTAATGTTTCATCCGAGACGAACTGGTTGTGAAATATGATGTGGTCCTGGATATCCATTTGGTTTGCCAGTTGCTGGAGACTATGCCTGTAAGCATCGCCTGCAATTTCCTTAACATGGGGATGGGTTTGCCCCAGAACCACGTATACGACTTCGGGAAATTTGTCAATGATGACCGGCATTGCCTTTATCATATTTTCTATTCCCTTACTGGGGCCAAGGAGTCCAAAGGTAAGTATCATATCTCTGCCCTTAATACCGAAAAGATTGTTATACTTACCTGGCTTTCCAAATGAAGCGTTTGGGATTCCGTGGGGGATAAATGAAATTTTATCCCCTGGTACACCATAGATATTGACAAGCAGTTCTTTCGCCTTATGGCTCATGACCAGCACGCGATCAGAAAATCGGGCTATTTCTTTTATGATGACCTTTTGCCCGTGGGTAGGTTCTCTGACAACGGTGTGGAGGTTGGTAATGACGGGCATACGCAAGGCCTTCAGCATATGAAGGATATACGATCCGTCCTCCCCGCCGAATATGCCAAATTCGTGCTGGAGAATGGCAACTTCATACTGATTGGCATTGAGAAAATCAGCGGCCCAGTAGTAATCTGCCTGAACATTTGCCCGGACACTGAATTTGACGCGGTCAGGATAGTCATACCCTTCTGGGATATCGTCCATGGCGACCACGATAAGGTCAGAATTCTTTTCTATCTCCAGGGCAAGTGCATTACAGAGGTTGGTTGTATAGGTGGCAATTCCACACCGGCGTGGTAGATAGTTGCCGATTACCGATATCCTTGATACCTTAGCACTCCTTTTACTTTCCACCATGCGATATGTGTTACCTCCGCTCTTTTGGTGTTTTCTGCTGCATCAGGTTTTTTTCATAAAATCTAATAACTCCCTGACCGGAATAGAGGCAAAACCTGACTTAGTATCAGACATCCCGTAGGGTATGATCAAGTCTCCATTGTGAAGGATAGAACCACATGTATAAACCACATTAGGCACATAGCCATCCCGTTCTTCCTCATTGGGGGTAATGAGAGGTTCAGGCAGCCACCCGATTATTTTTGTTGGGTCGTCCAAGTCTAAAAGCAGGGCACCAATGGAGTATTGCCTCATTGGCCCTACACCGTGTGTCAGGAGGATCCACCCCTCTTCGGTTTCCACAGGGGAACCGCAATTCCCGATCTGGACAAACTCCCATGGTCTGGAGGGTTCCTGTATAATACGGGATTCTTGCCAGAAATGCATGTGGTCTGAAAACATTATGTGATTGTTTTCTCCATCCTGCCTGGAGGCCATCACAAATTTTCCATTGATGCGCCTCGGGAAGAGGGCCATTCCCTTGTTCTGGACTGCTTTACCGTTGAGGGTAAGGATTTTAAAGGTGACAAAATCCTTTGTTTGAATCATTTGGGGTAAAATAGTACGGCCATTGTACGCAGTGTATGTAGCGTAATAGGTTGCATCTCCATTGTCATCAACAAAGCGCACAAATCTGGCATCTTCGATCCCCATGCTCTCATTCTCTGAGACCGGGAAAATTGCCCTTTCGGATATTCTGTGATCCGGGCTAAATTTTATTTCGTAGTTGGATTTGGCAACCCAGGAAACGATATCAACCGTCTCGCTCTGCATAGGATCCGGGAAGATCCGTTTCTTCAGGAGTTCCATTATTTCATGCTTTCCCTGTTCATAGGTAAATTCAGGGGGTAATCTCTCCAGCAGGTAAGTTGTTATTTCATTGCAGGCATTCATTTCATTTAGTTTCAACTGAAACAGGTGTTTGTCAAATGTAGGGTTTAATTGGATTTCAGGTGTTTCAACAACATCGCTGACAGGATCTAATGAAATGTTGTTATCCGCATCAATCTTTCCGGTCCTGAATTCAATGGAGGATATGTGGCCTTCTCCCACCGCCCTGAAGCTCATAATGAACCGGATACACCCCTCGGGAAGGTCGGCCTGGTTTGAATGCAATACGATGGAAGGGTTAAAGAGCGCTGCCGATTCAATGGAATATTCCATAGTAAAGTATGCGCCCATCAGTGCCTGTTTTTTGTCAGATATCACGACATCTTCGGGAATGAGTGTTTGGATCCTTTGAAAATTGTTTTCAAAGATCACCTCAATGTCCCTGTGTCTCTTTGAGAAATTCTTCAGCACCTGTTCAAACAGCTCAGAGGTTTTTTCTTCCGATAAATCCAAAATGCGCTTAATAATTTTTTTGTTGCGATCGTCACCGCCAGGGAGATAAGGGCGCGCTATCACCCTCGTAGTGTCTTTGATATATCTCCCTCTTTTTCTTAAGACTTTTGATTCTACATTCATTTTGTCACCTTTTACAAATTTATATGGGCTGTCTTGGATCATTTAAACATAGCTCCACCAGATCAGCAATACTGGCTGTACCCGCGCACATTACGGTGTCAGCACCGCCCCAGTATACCTTAACCGTGCCATCTTCTTCAGGGACTGCCCCACAGGTGAATACCACGTTGGGGACATAGCCTGTCAACTCCCATGGGTCCTGGGGTTGTAGAATCCACTGGTCGGAAACACCTATGATAGTGGAGGGGTCCTTTAAGTCATGGAGGGCAACCCCCAGGCGATACACCGCCCCCGCCATGGTCTGGAAAACACCATGGTAGATGTGGAGCCATCCTCTGTCAGTCCTGAATGGGGGCGCACCGGGTCCCACCTTCAGTTCATCCCAGTGATACTGGAGCGGTTTCATAATAAGCCTTGAATCTCCCCAGTGGACAAGATCGGGGGAATATGAAATCCAGATGGACCAGGGAGTTATCTCGGTATGGGGCCTATCAAGCCGGACATATCTGTCCTGAAATTTTTTCGGGAAGACAACTACATTTCTCATGTCTGCCTGGCTTATGAGCGCTATGCGCTCTATGCGCTCAAAGTCTCGGGTGCGTGCAAGCGCAATCCGGGCCCCATGCCGTGAATAGGCGCTGTAGGTTAGCGTGTAGTAGTCCTCCAAAGGGGAAATGCGTAGGTCTTCTACACCAAATTCTTCATACTCTGCGAAGATGCCATGCTCCGCAGGCACAAGGAATGGCTTGGGCATTACTTTGAAATCGAAGCCATTATCACTTTTGGCAAGGCCGATTATGGAGCGCCCATTATGGAGATGCGATCTGAACAGCATCATATAACTGCCTGCATGTTTAACAATCCCTGCATTGTGGACGGTAGCGACAGGGTAGGGGACATCATCAGGGGTGAGTATTGGATTTTCCGGGTATCTTTTAATGATTGATTTTATGCCAGTCATCAAGGTCCTCTCTTCCTCAGTTGCCTTCTACAGGTTCAATATACTCATTAAAGCGTAAGTTCTCAATAAATTCGGGGGATCCGACTTGTCCCGTGAAGATGACTTTAACCCGAACTTTTTGAGAAGTTACATTAAAGTTCGATAACTTTCCCTAATTTCGATAAAAACCAGGTTAACGGTGTCCCTCAACCCTGGTCATCTTGAGTATCCGCCGGTATACATCGATGTAGTCTTTTGCCATGCGGTCTGCCGTGAAACGCTCCTCCACCACCCTCCTGCAGGCTGATCTTTCGATTATAGGGATATCATGGACCGCAGCGACCGCTTCATCCACTGTCTGAACCAAAAAACCATTATGGCCATGGCTGATTAGTTCGGGCATACTCCCCCTATTAAATGCGATAACCGGCGTACCACAGGCCATGGATTCAACCACTGACAGGCCAAATGGTTCATCGAAATTGATGGGATGCAGCAGTGCATAAGCGTTTCCGAGGAGACTATCGCGTTTTTCGGGTCCCGCACTTCCTACGTAAATAACGGTCCTTCCATCTATGAATGGCCTTATATTTTTTTCGTAATATTGTGAGTCCTGAATAATCCCGGCCATGATGAGTTTCATGCCGCTTTTCTTTGCGATCTCAATTGCTTCCCCGGCACCTTTATCAATATGAATCCTGCCAAAAAAGAGTAAATATTCACCGGGCCTTGGCTGAAAGGTAAATTGAGAGATGTCGATACCGTGATAGACATTTGCCACGTAATCCAGTGAATCAAGCCTGTCAGCCTTGCTGATAGATACATAAAAGGCCCTGTCATTGTATTTTTGATATACAGGGTATATTTTAGGAGAAGAAAAGCCATGAATAGTCGTGATGACTGGGGTTGAGATCAGGCCGCTGTATGTCAGGGGTAGAAAATCAAAATTATTGTGAATCAGATCGAATTCACCTGCGTGTTCAAACACCTCCGATATATGCAGACATTCCCAGATCTTGGGTTCTATTGACCTGTCTTCTTCGTATCCCTTTTTGCAAACCGCCCGGAGTCTGGCACTGGTAAGGGAATCTCCGGTGGCAAAGAGGGTGACATCAATCCCTTTCTTCACCAAGGCTTCTGTCAAGAGAAACACCACGTTCTCCCAGGGCCCATAATGCCTTGGTGGGGTTCTCCATGCGATAGGGGATAGCATTCCAATTTTCATAGGTCATTTCTCTCAGTAAATCAACAAGAGTTAATAAATTGGGACCTTTTTTGCCGAAACAAACACGATATCATCGTACAGGAAGTCGGAAGTCAGCTCGCTGAATCCTGCACGTGTCAACATAGACTCGATCTCCGCCAGGCCATAATAATTCTCATTCCAGAGCGTTTCTGCTTTGCCGCCTTTAATAGGATCCACTACTATGAACTTCCCGCCAGGCCTCAATACTCGTCGAGCCTCTTCCAGTGCCTGCGGCAGACGCTGAATCTCGTGCAAAGAGTAAAGCATGATAAGAGAGCCGAAGGATTCATCAAGAAAGCAGAGTTTCTGTGCATCCCCGGCAGTGAGGAGCACAAGATGCGAGATGCCCCGAGCCTTCGCTTTTTCCCAGGCTTCGGCCAGGTGAGATACGGAGATATCGACACCATAAGTCTTGCAGCCAAACCCCGATGCAATTAAACCGGTCAGCCTGCCATCACCACAGGCAATATCTAGAACCGGGACCGCGTCGGCAACTGCCTCAGTGATTCTCTGATGAATTTTGGGCTCCAGGTCATCGTAGACACTTTTTTTCGGTTTATCCGGGTTAGGGTTAGAGTTTCTGAGATGTAACATGGCTTTGGGTCAAGGATTTCGCCTTTCGGAATCCGGATGAATCATATATTTTTTTGAGGGCCATTTCATCAGGGGTGATTAGCAGGTAGAATATTGGAGTTTCTGTCCAGGCCCCAGTATTCACATATCTGATACCATTGAAAACCGTGTCCTCTGGATAGTGAGTATGACCACAGGTGGCTGCTTCATATCCATTTTCTAAAGCGCAGTTCACCGCATTTGTCATTACATTCTTACACAAAACCTTGTAAAAGAACTCCCATTTTTTGGCATAATGGGCAACATGCACGGGTTTGGCTCCCAGCTTAACCCGCAAATCGTGCATGAGCTTGAAGGCCTTTATAAATGCTTGACTCCTTGGCATGACATCATCGAAATCATACCCGTGCGTTATTAGCAACCTGTGTCCTATGGTGTGAAAACGCTTGAATTCTACTTTCTCAAACCCTTGCGGAATATAGCCATTGTCATGATTACCTCTGACCCAAACGACTCTCTGGCGGTGGGAGATCCGCGCAATAATATCTAAGATCCGCTGGTGCGGTAACTTCAATTCCGAATAGGGATTGTCGATTACATCCCCGTTTAGGATAAGTTCATGATCTTCAGGAATATTAGCGAGAAAGCGCCCGCATTCTTGATACAAAAAGTAACGAGACCCTATATGTAAGTCGCTGACTATAATTGCGTTGTTACTGTATTGGTGGAATGGATTCAACTGATAAAACCCCCATATTCAACTATCACTGTTCAGACTCAATTGATGTCCCAATTGAAAAAATCACCCTTGGAGCCTGTCTGAGAATGAGGTAGTTTTTTCAAGATCAAGTCGAAGGTCCCGGACTTTAAGCGTGGGAAGGTGAGCGAAAACCCTGAACACCTGAACCTGAGTAGTGCCTGAACGAAAACCTCGAAATGTGGTTTTCCACTTTTACTCGAAAATTTTAAACGCACTGAAATTTCTTTCTTTTTTGAATCCCTGGCCCAGACCTGGTTATCCGAGGCATCAAAAACGGATCATTCAATGAACTAAATATCGGGTCGCCAGGTTCGAACCTAATAAGTCG
>JAUUWD010000345.1 GCA_030589225.1 Desulfobacteraceae bacterium
TGTTTTGTCCCTCTGTAAGCGGGATTGGTCATTCGTATTTGTTTCGCCCAAGCTTATATGATGGTCTTATTTCGAGCTTCGAATTTGTAAGTTTTTGATTCAGGATTAAACCTTTATTAATTCAAACGGTTAGTTGTTTAAATGACGTGGCCGTGCAGGGCCGCGGGTATCTCTTTCACTATTTTCTTCAAACTGTCAAACTATTACTCCCGTTCCAGTTAACAAGGAAAAAATACGCTATGCCCTATGCCCTCTGCGCTTTGCTTTTTCACATACCTCCAAAAGGATCCCCGCTGTCGTTTCCGGTTCAAAAAAGGCCACCAGGCCATGACTCCCTTGCCTGGGAAAGCCTTCCATGACCTTGAGGTCTTTGCCTCCCAGGTCTTTCAAGGAGGCCATGATATCTTCCACCTCTATCGAAAGATGATTGATGCCCGGTTTTGCTCCCATGGTTTTTTTTGCAAGGCTCTCTTCCTTTCCCAGATATTGAAGCAGCTCGATATTTATGTTCGCCGCATTCAGTTGGGCAATTTTCAGGCCTACTTCGGGCATATTTTTTATCTTTGAAGGTTTCAAATGAAACAGGCGCTCAAACATGGCTATAGACCGTTCTAAGTTTTGGACGATGATACCAATGTGATCAATAGTTGGAGCGCTCATCTTCTTTCCCCTCTTAGTTTTCTCGTTGATTCTTCATTCACCACAAAAGTGGTTTCATCGATAACAACACCGTAATCTATCTTTGCGCTTTCAATGGAAACCACTTCATTTCTGACATCATCCAGCACCTTCTCAATTGGTCTTAGAAACGGGTTGCCATATCCGCCGCCGCCACCCGCCTTTTCATTGAAAACAGTATGCGTTGGAATATCCCTGATGATCTCCTTCGACTTTGCAACCCTTACGGTTCCGTCCGGATATTTGAGTTCAACCCGGTTGACACTTCCATCCTTACCACCAAAAAGGCCAAAGGCCCTTGACTCTTGTTCAATACCATCTCCGTATGCGATTCCGGTTACATCTTCACCATAAATCTCAAATTCCGTTTCCACGCCCAGGCCCCCACGCCATCTGCCGGCCCCTGCCGAATCGGTAAGATATTCATGCTTGATAAGAAAATGGGGGTCATGGATCTCGAACATCTCGTAGTCCTGGGCCAGTATTCCGCCGGCGCAGTTAATAAGCCCGATGTGATCATAGCCGTCAGCCATCCAGGTGCCTCCTGAGCCTCCCTTTAATGCAAGGAACAGTATGTCCACATAGGAGCGGTTTTTCCTCGGATCCTTTCCTGTGAGGTTAAAACCTAAAAACCTGTTCCACGCTGCCGTCACCCTTTTGGGAAGGGCCTGAGAAAAGGCCTTGAAAATGGCATCCGAATTGGGACCTGTGAGGCTGTTGCCAAAGGTGGTAGCCGCTGGAAAACGCGCATTAAGAAAAGAGCCCTCTGGGTTGATGATGTTAATTGGTCTGGATATGCCATCATTGTGAGGTATATCGGGATTTATGAGCATAAGAAATGTCAAAAGAACGGCAGACCCTGTGGCCGCAAAAGGGGCATTGACAAACCCTTCGGTCTGGGGGGCGGAACCGGTGTAGTCGAAGGTGATCTCATCTCCTTTTACGATTACATTCAGGTTAATCTTCATCCTGGAGCCTTCATGGAAACCGTCGTAGTATGCGTAACTCTCTCCGTGATAAGTACCATCAGGAATATCTCTTATTTCGTTCCTGACCATCTTCTCTGTTATATCGAACAGGTATTCAACGTGATCATGGAATTTTTCAATGCCGTATCTTTCTAACAGGGCCTTTATACCCCTCTCACCTACTACGCAACCACCTATCTCCGCCTTGATATCCTCTTCAACTATGTCATAACGGATATTGGCAAATATCAGGTCCCAGACATCCTTTTTGAACTTTCCCGCCTCATAAATCTTTACCGGTGTGATCCTTAATGCCTCCTGCCAGACCTCCCTGGCCTCCGGGTTGTAACCACCTGCCACAGCACCGCCTATGTCTGCCTGATGCCCCTTGCATACGGCCCAGGCCACAAGGCTTCCTTCGTGGAATACGGGCTTAAAAGCTGCCACATCAGCGTTCTGATTCCCTCCCGAGAACACATCGTTGTGGAGTATGACGTCTCCCGGGTGTAGGTCACTGCCAAAATAATTCACTATGTACTCACAGGCAGGCTGAATGGCAAAGGCCAGTACAGGGATATATTCGGTCTGCTCCAGCATCCTTCCTCTGGCATCATAAAGACCTGTGACAAAATCTCTGGCCTCATTGAGAATAGGCGAACGCGTGGTCCTCAAAAGGGTCAAACCCATCTCCTCGGTTATGGATTTAAACCTTCTTTGGAGCACTGACGCAAAGATTTTATCAATCTTCTTACTCATTTCCTTTTTCCTCAAGACCTTACATCAAGGTCAGCAGATAGCTGCCATATTGGTCGCATTCAATTTGATATTCGGGGGGAACAAAGATGGTAGTATTCACCTGCTCTATGATCACAGGACCCTTGAGATGGTTGCCATATCCCATCCGAGCTCCATCGTATACCTTAACGGAATTAAAACCCATCTCAGACGGAATGAAGGCCTTCCTCTCTCCTTTTAGACAACCGCTTGCGTCCTCGCCCTTGTATTTTTCTTTCGTGAAGGTGGGTTTCTCTGTGGTTCCAATAGCGGTGTTGCTGAAGTTGACGAATTCCAGT
>JAUUWD010000069.1 GCA_030589225.1 Desulfobacteraceae bacterium
CTCGGGGATGTGCAAGCCTCCATCGGTGTGTACCTGACTGAAACCCTTCTTATGATTCCGACCAAATCACTATCCGGTATCTTCTTTCCCACAGAAATACCACTTTATAGCTGCCAGTTGTGTCCCCGCGAAAACTGTCAATCAAGGAAGGCCAGGTACAGTGAAAAGATGGCCATAGAATATGGAATTCAAACCGTTACCGATTGTTAGGGCTCGGGAAAAAATAACTTAGCAGAATTGGCGCCCAGATTCATGTTAGATTTCTTAGATCCGATCGAGCAAAACCGCAGGAATAGTCCCGCCAAGGCGGGATATCGAGGATTTTGAGAGTGAGGATCGGAGAAAGATGACGTTAAGATGGGATGCGAAAATGTGAAGTTATTTTTTGCCGAGCCCTTAGTCTTCGGTAGTAAAATAATCGGAGATGACTCCCATGAAGGGATTATATTTTATTGCGTAATGGCTAAGCCCCTGCTTCACAAAACCTTCGGAAATTTTCTTGTCTTCCCCAATAAGTCTGTCTTCTTTCTCCTCCCATGACTGTTTGTCCAATGATAGGACTTCTTCCACTTTTTTTCTATAAAAGTCAGCCACGGGAAGGTCTGAACAGGCATTCACAAACCAGGGCATAACTCTCCCCACCTTTTTCAGAAAGAGATTATGTTCTTCTCCAAAATTAAGGCAGGACCCTTCAGTGAAGTTTACCATATGAGACATCTCTCCATAGTCAATATACTTACCTTTAGCGCTTATATCATACGCCTTAGTGTCAGGATATGGGAAAAAAAACGACCAGCGGTAACGACCCGGTTTAGCCTTTCCCATTAATCTGATGGTAGCCATTACATCTTCATGTGTCTCGTCAGGCAGACCGATCATCAAAAAAACTGAAGTGTGCATCCCAAATTGATGGGCAGTCCGGATTGCCTTAATGATCTTTTCGTTTTTCATATGGCGCTGAAGTACTTTTTTGCGAATGGTCTCACTACCGCTTTCAACCCCAAATTTGACAATCTTACAATTTGCTTCAGATAGATAACGCGCCCGTTCTTCGTCGAAAAAACCGACATGAGCGTTCACCACAAAAGGGATAGAACATATCTTTTTGTAGGCCATGCAAAAATCTATTACATACTGCCTATAAAAGGTGAAAAGGTCATCATCAAAAATAAACATTTTAATATTTCGATAAGTTCTGACAAGATATTTAATCTCATCAATTACCTGTTCTACATCAAAATGCCGGATATAATTAAGCTGTTTGAAACTACAATTAAGATCATTTCGATAATGCGATACCATCTGGTGATTAAAGCAGTATGTACAGGAAAACGGGCATCCGCGAGAGGCCACTAAACCGACCCAGCCATTTTTTGCATCAATAATTCTCTGGAAATCAAAAATATCATAGTCCTTAAACGGCAGCTTCCTGAGATCCGGTAATGGTCTGACAGGGTTAATCCGAATTGTACCATTTTGCCTGAACCCGAGATTTCTCACTTCTGAGACATCTTCTCCCCTGGCAATTTTTTCCACAAATTCGAGAAAAGCGTCTTCTGCCTCGCCGCGAAAAATATAGTCAAATGAGCTTGTCTTTAGAGTTTCCTCCGGTGCAGCCATGGCATGAATTCCACCACATACCAGGGGAACAGAAGTTGCCTCGCGCGCCCATTCAGCAAGTTTTTTTGCATAAGGCCATTGATTCGTGACCACTGAAAATCCCACAATATCCGGCGCCATATATTTAAGCCGCTTCATAAATTCCTTTTTAGAAGGTAAAGGATCAATATCTTCGCAAAGCTGCCATAACGCTACAGTATGCCCGGCTTTTTTAAGCAATGCGGACATATGGGCAATGCCATAATTAAAGCCCAGTTGCGAGTTTGCATTAGGGTAAATGAAAAGTATCTTCATGTTCTATTTAAACCTGATTGTGCCCGCTTCTAAGATGCATGATGCGAGTGATTATGCCCTCTACTTCAATTGAGGAAGGATCGGTCAAGGTGTCCACGTGTACTATATTGCTGCTTTTTCGTCCATATGCACTCCACCGGCGGGTAAAACGCATGTTATTTGAACCTGCGAAAACCGTTACACAAGGAGTTCCCAGAGCTGCCGCGATATGCTGACATGCAGAGTCATAACCTATAAATTCGTCGCATTTTGCAATCAAAGCAGCTATCTCTCCAATTCTGCTTTGAATACCAATGAGGCCCCAGCCAAAACCCACATTATCCCCTGAACCAAATGAGGAGTGTAACACAGAATGGCCTTGTTCCTTAATAGTATTCATTAGCGTGTTTGTGTAATCCAACTCTTCATCGCCAAATCCTTTATCCAATAGTATTACGGTGTTTGGTTCCTGCAATAGTGTCAGGAGCAGGTCTTCCTCCAGACACCTGCCAACCCTTTTGCGCGGATTAGCGCCAACCCCGAAATTTACAACAATAATCCTTTTTGAACCTTTGTTTCGTAACATTTTACAAAAGTGTGTTGCAATGTCCACATAAGATCTCGTAATCCACACCTCAGGATAACAAAAATTTTTATCACCGAGTATTTTATCTAACCACGAGTTTGCCAATTCTGCCATAGACATGGTTTTGTTCAAAGAACTGTCAGAGCGACTATCGAAAAAAAAGTAACGGTCAAGTGGAAACAGCGGCAAAACACCAAGTTGGGAAAGGCGAGAGTCCGGATCCATAAGAATGGTCTCTTCTGCCGGGCAAGAAGCCGTTTCCTCCTGAATAATTTTTAGGGCAGAATGCCAGCTTGACAAGCGTTCCAGCAACCCTCCTTTCCTGGAATACGCAAGCCTTCTTATTTTGATCCTGGGGTTTCCGCCATAAAGTTCTTCTAATTTGCTGCTGCCAATAAGCACAAATTGTGCTTCGGGGAAGATCATGTTTAGCCGCTGGAAAACCACACTTGTGATGGCAACATCTGCGCCAATGGTAACACGGGATAATAATATTATTTTTCGAATACGTTTTTGGCTGGATAAAGAGTTATTATTGATTCGTATTCTGTTTATTCGGTCAAGAAGATCGTTGTACGAATATATTCCAAAATCATTTAAGGTGAGGTCAAGCTCTTTACCTGCCGGGACATTGCGGCAATATGAAATCACCTGAGCCATTACCTTATTGTAGGTCATTGTTTGTAATTCTTCAAAATCATCACATAAACTCTCCACAATAATGCTAAAAAGCGCCTCTGCTGGAGGATTGATAAGCTTCGGATCCTCTGAAAAGGTCGTCATCTCACAAAGCAGATCAATATATTCCTTTTCGTAATAACAATCCTTTAGATAGTAATCCAGAAAAGAGTAGGCAATTTGACGCGACAGTCGTCTCATACTGTTCGGATCAACGGCCTGCGTTGTCAGGGCTGACCATTTTTCGCTATAATAAGATGATTTCATTGTTTATGAAACTTTCTGAAGCAGGTTTTCGCTTCCCTTTAATACCGTTTCAGGTTTTATCATTGACATACATTCATGATCGCGAGGGCATTCTTTCTTATGACAGGGGGAACAATCCAATTCCTGGCGTAAGACAAGTGTTTTTTCAAGATTCGCAGCAGTATATCGAGGATCAGTGGGTCCCATAATTACAACCACCGGGACATTGAAAGCAACCGCATAGTGCCTGGGACCAGTATCATTTGTGATTAGAAGCTGGCATCTTTTAATCAAATATTTCAAAAGGGCCAAATCAACCCTGTCAGGGCCGGTGTTGACAATCCTTGCCTTACTGGTCTCAATAATAGATTGCGCTATATTATCTTCTCCGGGGCCGACAAACAGTAAAACCTTGCAGTCCCATTGTTTAATAAACAGTTCGGCCAGCTTTGCGAAATATTCAGGAGGCCAGCATTTAGAAGAACCAAATTTTGCACCGGGATTCAATCCGATGACCATTTTGTCAGATCCTATTCCGTATTTGTCAAGAAGTTGTTTCCCTTTTTCTTCAAGTGATTCAGACAGAAAAAGACCGGGCTTCATCACATCCGGAATTTTCAAGTTTAGCCAGCGGCAGATTTCCATGTAATAGTCTGCCATGGGAACAGGCAAAATCCCGTTTCCAGAATGAATGGGCTTCGGACCACCATTTAATAGAAACGATCTAAAATTTCTGCGGTATCCGTATATTTCCTTTACCCCGCCAAACCATACAATCAGGGCAGAGCGGAGAGAGCTCGGTAATACGATGGCAATATCCGGCTTTAGACTGCGGATAGTTTGCCGCAATTTTAAAAACCCCCTTGTTGTTTTGTCATCACATCCGACAATTTGATCAAACCAGGGCCCATCCTCAACAACACCCCTCGCATAATTTCTTATAACTCCTATAATTTCAGCTTCAGGAAAGTTCTGCCTCAGGCAATGAAACGTGGGAGTCGCTATTACAACATCACCGACCCAATTGGGGCAATAGACCAGAAGTGTTTTAGGTTTTGGTTCCATGGGGTTTGCACAGTTAGGGTATACTACCCATCTCAAGTGCTTCCGAAAGCTTTTCCTTCACTTTTTCAACACGGATTTTTCGCATACAGATCCTGTCAAGGCCAGGACATTGCTTCTTATAGCAGGGTGCGCAGTCTACGCTGGATTGGACCACAAGGTTCTCACTTCCATAGGGTGCGGTTCGCCTCGGGGATGTTGGGCCGAAAAGTGACACATACGGAGTCCCCACTGCTGCCGCAACATGAGACGGTCCCGAATCGGGTCCAACAGCAACCGCAACCGACTTAAGTACAGCGGCAAGTTCAAGAAGAGATGTCTTGCCAACCAGATTGATCAATCCCGGGGCACTGAGCTTTCTCACAAGCTGGAGAGCGGATGTCACCTGGGAACCATCACCAAGAAGCACTACCTGCATCTTTTCAGAATAAAGCAAATCTTTCAATAACCCATAATACCCTTCAAAAAACCAGTCTTTTGACTCCCAGGAGGACCCAATCACAACGGCAATAATGGGACCTTTTACGCCAGAAATGATATTTGGTGCATTCGGCCTTAAATCGAGCGAGGCAAGTCCAAAATCCAGCGAATTGGGGACAGGCAGTCCAAGGTATTCTGTAAACTTCAGGTAATGGCGCAATTTCGGCAATTCGTCACTGAAGTACTCAATTCTTTCATTATTGAAAAGCCAGTTAACCTCCTTTGCATTGCGTCGATTGAAACCAACCCTTCTTTTCGCCCCTGAAAGCCAGGAGAAAAACCCGCTTTTAAAATGGCGCTGAAGGTCGAGGGCAATATCAAAGTGTTCCTGGCCTAAAGCCTTATATAAATCCCATACCGCTAAAACCCCTTTTGGCCGGTTAAAGACAAGCACTTTATCAATCCGGGGATGAAGCTTTACCAGTTCAACCCACTTAGGCTCCACAAGCCACGTAATCCTACTTTCCGGCAGATTTTTTTTGATATGAGATACCAGGCAGAGGCCTCGCGCCACATCCCCAAGAGACCCCATCAGAATGATCAAAATTGAGGAATCAGAAGGTGGTGTTTTTACAGAAGCCTCGGACATACCTATCTCGTTATCAATCACTCCGGAGCCCTGCACTCATCATTTCAGAGAGCATCCCAGGCAGCCGATGTTTGGTTACTGCGCGTCGCCAACGCCTTAAATATTTATCTCGCAATTTATTCCTGTTTCCCCGTGAAAGAGCGGCTTTGTCAAAATCGAGTATAAATACCCGGTCAGCGTTTTCCACCAGTACATTGCCAGGATGCAAATCGGCATGATGTATATTATTCCTGATAAGAGTGGCCACCTGAATTACCACCTCTTTCATTGCAATCCGAGCTTGCCCCTCATCTATACGACTGAGTTCTGCAAGTGTTTTCTGTTGGTTAATCTCTCTCGTTACAAGCCAGGCCCTGTAAAATAAACTGCCCTGGTATGCATAAGCAATCGGTTCGGGGACATTTACGCCTAAACTACCCACCTTCTGCAACGCCTCGTACTCAAGCTGGGAACGCGTTTTCCCCCACTTTATGTAGCTCCGCTTTACTATATGCCGGATAATCCCACCACGGGTATAATGCTTGATCACAACAGATCCTATCCCTTCAAGTTGAGCAATTGTCACAGAGCTTCTTCCCCCAAGGGGCGAGTCAACAGCATTAGTGGGGGTATTAAAGAGTCGAATGAGCTGGCCCATCAATTGGTCAGTCAGATCCCATAATGAGCCGAAATGATAAGAACCATATGTTTTTATTATCAGTCCCTTATACATGAAATATTCAGCTATCTTTCCCTCACATGTGTTATTTCAGCACAGGAAAGTATTTTTACCGAAACCCAAACTCCTGTTGAAAATTCCATAAACTAATAATTGTGTTTTTCAATCCCGGCTCATACTAAAAGACCCTTTTTATACTCACAATCGCAAGAGTAGTAAAGAAAAAGCAGGCTAAAGTGGAGGCCGTTACCAGGTTTACTCCCTCTTGCTCTAATTACAAATGACCAGCCAAAAACAGCGGCAAACAGCCTATTTACGGCACCGTCTGTCTTTTCTTCGGCTGAATAAACTCTGTCATGTAATACGGCCTTGGTCAAGGACTAACTAATCCCTATCCATAACCTCCAAATTAGATCACGGAAGTGTCAAATTTACAGATGAGCAATTTTTCCCAAGGCTTCAAGGAACCCACAGCAAAAGCATCCACCCTTTACCGATAATGCCGTTACGGGCGCAAAGCTCAATGGTGTATATCACCTGTCCAGATAAATTCATTTCCCTTGTCCTCGAAGTGTATTTGTGCTATCAGAAAAAATGCCTTAAACAACATAGCATAGGGCAAAAAATAGTAAAAATGCAAGTGGCATTACTTGTAATAGTAAGGAACATGCTTAAAGGATTGGGAAATTTGTTCATACTCTAAGAGATTAGTATCTGGGACGACTTGTAAGATCTCAAGGGGAACATCTAAAAAACTCCGCCCAACTAAAACTTCCAAAAGGACAACAGCATTTGGATCAAGAAAAGACAGCACCTTTTACAACTACTACTCTGCGCCAGGAACTTACCGGATATAGGGTGACTGCAAGCCGTTTTGCCGATTTTGCTTTTGACTCCATGCTTGCTGGAGTCACTCAATGTAAGATAGTCAAATGCAGTGATAAACGGCAGGTATTTTACTTGCAGGCACCCTGCGGTGAATTCTTTCTCAAGCGCAGCCTATTGGTGAGAAGCAAAGACCGTCTGCGCCATCTCTTTTTTCCCCGCCGGCGATGGGCCGAATGGCGTAATCTCCACCAACTGCAGGCCGCCCGCATAGCGGCCGCCGTTCCGGTATCCAAAGGAGAAAAAAAAGGTGTTCACCTTGAGGGCTTCTTTTTGCTGACTCGAAAGGTGGACGGTAATCCCTTAACATACGATTCGCTGACCGTAGCTAAAAGACTTGGCCAATATGTCGCCTCTCTGCATTCCCGGGGTGTCTATCACGCCGACTTACATCCTGAAAATATCATTATCAAAAGC
>JAUUWD010000235.1 GCA_030589225.1 Desulfobacteraceae bacterium
TTTAGAATTTTGAAAATTCGCATTTCGATATTGTTTCGTATTTCGTATTTCGATATTCGAATTTTTTTAGGTTGTTCCTGTGATTTGATGACATGATAAATTGCCAAAATCAGGGACAGAACTTATGAGGCACGGTACTAGACGGTACTAGACGGTTTGCCCGTCCCGGGCCAGTACGGGAGGTAAAGCTTCGATAGACAGGATTTTCCTTAGAAATTGGCCCGTATATGAGCCCTCGATTCCTGCAATCTCTTCCGGGGTTCCCGTCCCAACAACATATCCACCCCTTTCCCCTCCCTCTGGACCTAAATCAATAATATAATCGGCGGTTTTTATAACATCCAGATTATGCTCTATGACCACTACCGTGTTCCTTTGCTCCACAAAATAATTAAGGACTTCAAGAAGTTTCTGGATATCGGCAAAATGGAGCCCTGTTGTAGGTTCATCAAGAAGGTAAAGTGTCTTTCCCGTATTCTTTTTGCTTAGCTCCTTGGATAGTTTTATCCTTTGCGCTTCGCCGCCTGAAAGTGTAGTAGCCGGCTGCCCCAGTCTTATATAGCCAAGACCCACATCCACAAGAGTATTCAGTTTGTTTTTGATCCCGGGGATGTGCTCGAAAAAGGTAAAGGCCTGGTTCACCGTCATATCCAGGATATCTGCAATGCTGTACCCCTTATACTTTATCTCCAGTGTATCCCGGTTATACCGAAGTCCCTTGCAGGCCTCGCACGTGACATAGACATCCGGAAGAAAATGCATTTCTATCTTTATGATGCCATCCCCCTTGCAGGCCTCACACCTCCCTCCTTTAACATTGAAACTGAACCTTCCTGGTTTGTACCCTCTTGCTCTGGATTCCGGAAGCATGGAAAAGAGTTCACGGACATG
Organism: Desulfobacteraceae bacterium; assembly: GCA_030589225.1. Taxonomy (GTDB): domain Bacteria; phylum Desulfobacterota; class DSM-4660; order Desulfatiglandales; family Desulfatiglandaceae; genus 4484-190-2. The sequence continues at coordinate 892 of JAUUWD010000235.1, forward strand.
AGTGAAAATCCCTGTATAAGTGGCGGGATTGGAACGTGGGGTTCTGCCGATTGGGCTCTGATCAACGTTGACTACTTTATCTATGTTGTGGATGCCCTTGATAGCTTTCACGTGGCCAACCTTTGCTTTGGAGCGGTAAAGTTTCTGGCAAAGGGCGGGGTAAAGGATACCGTTAACCAAACTGCTCTTGCCAGAACCAGAGACACCGGTGACACAGGTAAAGGTGCCTAATGGAATTCTCGCTACAATTTCTTTCAAGTTATTTTCCCTGGCACCCTCAATCACGAGCGCTTTCTGGTTGCCGTGCCTCCTGACCCGAGGCACAGGAATGGCCTTCTCGCCTCCTAAATACTGGCCGGTAAGCGATGTAATATCGCGCATCATTTCATCCGGGCTCCCCTGGAACACAACATGGCCACCCTTCGCGCCTGCCCCGGGCCCCATATCAATTACATGGTCTGCAGACAGGATAGTTTCAGCATCATGCTCCACCACCAGTACAGTATTTCCCAGGTCCTTCAAATGCCTCAAATTTGCCAGCAGCCGCAGGTTATCCCTCTGGTGGAGGCCTATACTGGGCTCGTCGAGGACATACAGCACCCCGGCCAGACCCGAGCTAATCTGAGTAGCAAGCCTGATCCGCTGATCCTCACCTCCTGAAAGGGTAGAGGATGAACGGTCAATTGTGAGGTAATCAAGCCCTACATTTCTCAAAAATTCGAGTCGATCCCTGATCTCTTTAAGAACCCTTTGAGCGATGACCTGTTCCTTGTGCCCCAGTTTTAAGCCACAAAAAAATTCGTATGCCTTTTCAATAGAAAGGCCCGTAATCTCATGAATAGCCCTTCCTCCTACTCGAACTGCCAGGCTGATCGGCTTCAGCCTTGCACCTCCACAGACCGGACAGGGCCTGATACTCATGTACTTCTCAATCTCTTCCCGAATCTGGTATGAATCTGTTTCACGATATCGTCTTTCCAGGTTAGGGATGACCCCCTCAAAAGGGCGGTCATAAAAGTATCTTCGATCGTCTTTCTCAAAATAGAATTTGATCTCATCGTCTCCTGAACCATAAAGAAAGGCTTCCTGGATTTCTTTTGGGAGGTCTTTAAATTGGCTGTAAACGTCAATACCGTAATGCTGGCACAGAGAATCCAACATCTGCTGAAAATACACTGAGTGTCGTTTGGCCCACGGGACGATGGCTCCTTCTCTTAAGGAAAGGTCAGGATCCGGAATGATTAGGGCCGGATCAAAATATCTCTTTGTGCCCAGCCCGCTACATTCCCCGCATGCACCCTGGGGGTTATTGAAGGAAAACATCTGAGGAGTTAGTTCCGGAATACTAAATCCGCATCTGGGACACGCAGCTTTTTGACTGAAAAAAATCTCTTCTGACCCAATAACATCAAGGACTGTCTTGCCCTCAGAAAGGGAGAGTGTGAGCTCCATGGAATCAGTAAGTCGGCGCTGGATCTCCTTCTTTATGACCAGCCTGTCCACCACCACGCTGAGATCGTGTTTCTTGTTCTTCTCAAGAGCAATATCCTCATCCAGGAGACTGAACTCTCCATCTATCTTTACGCGCGTAAAGCCATCCTTTCGAAGCCTCTTTAGCAGTTGGATGTGTTCCCCTTTTCGCCCCTCTACCAAAGGGGCCAGAAGCTGCACCCTGGTCCCCTCTTCAAGCTCCATAATCTGATCCACAATCTGCTGGGTTGTCTGTGAGCTGATTTTCAAGTCACATTTTGGGCAATAAGGTTGCCCCACCCTGGCGAATAACACCCTTAAGTAATCGTAAATTTCCGTGGCGGTGCCAACTGTGGATCGGGGATTTCGGCTCGAACTTCTCTGCTGAATAGATATGGCAGGGGACAACCCTTCAATGGAATCCACATCAGGCTTGTCCATTTGCTCAAGGAACTGCCGTGCATAGGCAGAAAGCGATTCGACGTATCTGCGCTGGCCCTCGGCATAGATGGTATCAAAAGCAAGGGAAGACTTGCCGGACCCAGACAATCCGGTGATCACAACGAGCTTATTTCTCGGGATATCCAGTGAGATATTCTTTAGATTATGCTGTCTTGCCCTTCTTATTTTTATATATTCCGTTCCCATGTGTAAATGACATAACGTATGGTGCTGCCAAATGCAATGACATATTTTTATGCAATTTCGCTTGTTGCGGAGACTTTTCCAATAGCAATTCTAATTATAGCCTTTAGACCTTGCTAATGCAGGGCCAGGCGGAAGCCATAATGAAAATTACTGCTTTTCCAAAAAAATCATTGACACAAAGCTATTATATGAAGTATATTCTTAACATTGTTAAGCAGTATTGGAGGAACATATGGGTTTAAAAACCTCCTCTTCAGTAAAAGTGAAGGTCACAGCAAGTCTTGATGCAGGCCTTGTTAAGGCTATGGATGATTACCTTAAGGAATCTGAAACCCGCTCCCGTAGCAGACTTATCGAGGATATATTGCACTATTGGCACAAAGAGCAGAAGAGGCGAAAGCTTGAGGCTCAGATTGAAGAGTACTATCTCTCACTGTCCCGTGAAGAACAGAAAGAAGACCAGCAGTGGTGTGAAATAGCTGCTCGATCAGCCCATCTGCTTTGGGAGAAATAGGCTGTGTCCTATCCACAGAGAGGCGAGATTTATCTTGTAACGCTTCCCGGACATCCAGAGGATTCCAAAGCAAGGCCAGCCCTGGTTGTCTCTCTGGACGTTCGAAACCGTTTGGCCAATGATATTATTGTAATCCCCATTTCTGCAACAACCCGCATGAGCCCTACCCATGTAGAATTACACAAAGGTGAAGGCGGCCTTGACCAAACTTCCATGGCCAAGTGTGAGCAAATCAGCACTCTCGACAAGTCCTTCCTAATCCGCGGTCCTTTTTCCGGAACCATACGCCCTTCGAAAATGGCTGAGGTGGAAATGGCCATCAAACGCGCTATTGGAATTATTGAATAAATAGAGTTTGCCAGCGGGGAGGTTTACCCACAAAACAGAGCCATACGCAGCTGCAGACCACTTCTAAAAACCCCTTGTTCAAACCGCTCATATTAAACAACAGAATACCGATCATTTTCTGCGCCTCAAGATGTTCCACCAAAAATTGCGCCGGGAGGGGATACGCCGCTGGAGGGAGGGCTCAGATGCGAAGAAATAGCCCATTTATTGTATATGCGCCGTTCAGTCTAAATTGTCT
>JAUUWD010000154.1 GCA_030589225.1 Desulfobacteraceae bacterium
CCCCATGGCCACCCAAACAGAATTCATGTTCTATAAAAGTATCCTAAAGCCAAAATTAGAATTGCTGGCGAAAGTCAACCAAAGTCTAATATTCAGTTGAACTTTGGCTTCTTTTATCGTATGAAAAGCCCTTAAAGCCCATTCCCAGAGTCGGAAAAACCACAAGGCAGGACAGGAAGGTATGATTACTCAAATCTATGAAATTCAAACCCCACAGGAAGCAGAAAAATGCATTGAATTGGGTGTGGATCAGATAGGTAGTGTTCTTTTATCTCAAGGTGATTGGCGTGTTGAGCTTTTAAGGGAGGTCACCCGTATATGTGAAAGCACAGATATAAAATGCAGTCTGATCCCTCTTTTCCAGGACAGCAATACGCTTTACAGGGCGATCGATTACTATCGACCGCACTTTATCCATTTTTGTGAAGGCCTCACAGACGGTGACGGTCAGGAAATAGAGTTAGAAAGGTTTGTCGAGTTTCAATTAAACCTGAAAGGCAAATTCCCGGAGATCAGGATTATGCGGTCTATTCCTGTGCCTGAGGAACGCTCATCTTCCGGGTTTCCTACCATCGCTGTAGCCAGGGCACTTGAACCTGTCAGTGATATCTTCCTTACAGATACCTGGCTTGGCAAAGAGCCTGTTAAGGGCTATATCGGCATTACAGGCACCACCTGTGACTGGGAAATGGCCAGGGAACTGGTTCTTAAAAGCAAAATTCCTGTAATATTAGCTGGTGGGCTTTCCCCTGAAAATGTGTATGATGCTGTACTGAAGGTATTTCCCTTCGGCGCCGACAGTTGCACCCAGACCAATCTTGCAGATGAAGATGGCAACCCCATACGATTTAAAAAGGATTTCAAAAAGGTGGAGAAATTCGTAAAAGAAGTTCGAACGGCCGAGGAGCAAATAGAAGTCAAAAGGGACGAACTGGCGACAAGCATAAAGGACTTAAAAGAGGAGCTCCGCGAACGAGAGGCAGCTCTCCCCGCTCATTCGGTCAGGCCTCATCAACTCATTGTCATTGAGGAACTTGAAGAGGAAATTGACTCCAGAGAAAAGGAGCTTGAGTGCCTTAGGGGCAGGACGTAAGGAGCAGGGACCATGAAGATCAGAGCCAACGGCATTCAAATGAATTACCAACTATCAGGCAAAGAGGATGCGCCGGTGGTGGTGCTGAGCCATTCCTTAGGCTCAAGTCTCGCCATGTGGGATCCACAGATGGAGATCCTGGAAGCCCGTTACAAGGTCCTCCGTTACGACACCCGCGGACATGGAGGCAGCGATGCGCCAGAAGGAGCGTACACCCTGGATCAACTGGGAGACGACGCCATTGGTTTGCTGGACGCACTGGGAATTGATGTGGTGCACTGGGTAGGGCTCTCAATGGGCGGGATGATAGGGCAGCGCCTGGCCCTCAATCATACTGATCGACTCCGAAGCCTCGCCCTGTGCGATACTGCCGCCATAATTCCGGACGAGGCCCAGCCGGTGTGGCAGGAGCGCATGGATACGGCCCGCGACAAAGGCATGCAGGCCCTGGTTCAGGAAACTCTGGAGCGTTGGTTTACCTTACCCTATCTCGGCAAGAACCCCGGTGGGGTGGAGCTGATCCGCAAGCATTTCCTGGCCACTCCGGTCTTGGGCTATATCGGCTGTAGCGAAGCTATTCGGGTTCTCAATTACCTGGGGAATCTCTCTGATATAAAAATACCCACCCTTATCATGGTCGGTGAGGACGATCCTGGAACGCCTGTGGCCGCCTCCGAAGCCATGCACGAACGAATACCAGGCTCCAGGCTGGTGGTGCTCCATTCCGCTGCGCATCTTTCCAATATAGAACAGGCTGAAGCCTTTAACAGTGCTCTAATGAGATTTTTGCAGGAATTACATTAGAGCCAATTTCAAAACGTCCACTTTTGCCCAATATCTGCGTCAGGCTCAAATTTTAATCCTCGAAATACTAAATGTATTCCTGTGGTTAAAATTTTCGCCTTCCTTGATCTTGAACAAAATTGAACATTTTGAAACTGCCTCATTAGCCTGATGAGGATTTCTTTTCCATCCACCGCTGGAGCAGGTAGGGTTTTGTCATTTCAAAGGTCATGCAATCATCCTCGATTGCCTCTTCCGCCTGCTTGATGGACATCTTTCTGGTCCTTTTAACAAAGGAGAGGGTTCTCCCAAAATACAGAGGAATCAGGGATTCCATCATTAGATCTTGATCCGTTGTGGAGTATTGATAGCCGACTGCCATATCGAACAGGACCCTTGCCCACAGATCTGTGGGAAAATTAAACTCCCTTTCTTTCATTCCTTTGATCTCAAACAGCTTTTGGTAAACATCTTTGGCCAGGATCTCTTCCCATAGACTGTGATGGTCATCAAATCCGCCGTGAAATTTTTCCAATAAATTTTGAGTATTTACTTCAACCTTGGGAGGCATTTCTACCTCTCCAAGGCCAAAGCCGTAAATTGCGGTGGGTCTGCTGTATTTGACCTTTGACCAGAATGGTTCAAAGTGACCCATCATGGAAAAAATTGTACCAACCACTTGCCTGAACATAGGTCCCAGGTGGGCCCCTGGATCTTTGGTTCGATGAATCTTTGGCCTCCCCATAAAGGACTGGCAGATTTGAATCCGCTGGTTAATGGCAAGGGTCGTCATCCAGATATCAATACCAAAATTGGCCACCGAATCGTCCCACGCTTTATTTTTTAGATAAACCGCTCCCAGTTCTCCGCTGAAACCGAAATCACCTCCAATTGGCTGACGGACTCTACCGCCATATAATGCCCTTGTCATAGGATAGGCAATCCCATTAGTGATTGTACCATCATATTTATGCCTTACATACAGGGGAGCCACATATGAGAACCCACTGAATAGTGGCTCTCCCAGATGCTTGATCCATTCAGGAGTAATGCTTTTCAAATCCGCATCAACGACCACCACTGCCTTTGCAGCAAGATCAACCACCTTCTGGAAGAGATTTTTAAAATTGTTCCCTTTGCCTTTTATGCCAGGAGGCGTGGAAAGATAGATCTTGGGTACCTTGGTGGGGGTGTCCAGAAACGCCTGTCTGGTATTATCAGGAGAATCATTATCACAATTTATAATCACAGAAGACGTGTCACTGAAGTATTTTACCAGCCCCTTATCAGCCTGAGTCGTGGGATAGCTGATTGAATCGGCCTCATTATAGGAAGGTATACATACTACCATCTCTGCTTTTTCTATGCCTTCCGGGTTAATCTCATTTTCTAATCGATCAGACATTACGCTCTTCCTCCTTCTTGCCAAGAATGTCTAATATGGCTTTATTCCAGCCTTTTGGCCCAATCTCACGGGTAACCCTAAGCCGGGGAATTTCTCCTTTTAGCTCCGGAAACTCGTGTTGTGAACGGATAAGAACAGGAAAGTCGGCAAGTTCAAGCATGGAAAAATCATTTGGGCTGTCCCCGAGCACAATAGAAAAGACCTGCTTATGTTCATGCTTGTACCAGGAAATAATCTTTTCCATGGCCTTCCCTTTGTCATTTTTTCCCTGAAGATGATAAAACCTTCCGCCAGATGTGACAGCAAGCCCCCTTTTGTCCGCAGCTTTATGGAGGGCATTCTCGTCAACGGCTTGCTTCTTAAGAACGAGAAAGGGTTCATCAAACTCCCGCATAGCGGCCAAACGAGAAATCTTATGGTCGAGCCCTGTAAGCTGTGAAATTTCTTCAATACCCATGTCGGAAAAGCCCTTGATGTTCCATCTTAATTCGTCACGAATCTCTTGAAGGCCCCTGACCAAATGGGCATAGGATAAGCCAAGGGACCATTTCCAAAGGCCCTTATCGAAAGAGGCCCCGGCGGGAGGTTCCTTAAAGCTATCACTTGGAAAAAAAATGCCGCCACCGTTTTCAGAGACAAACGGGGCGGATATGGATAACTTGCCACGTAAAAACTCCATTTCGGCCCTGGTTTTGCTCGAGACTAAAACAACTGGAACGTGAAGTTTTTTGCACAGATTGAGGGCCGGTTGAGCCTCTTGCCATCCATAGGTGTTATGATCCAGCAGGGTACCGTCTAAGTCGGAAAAAATTATGAAAAATGTGGTACTTGAGAATTTCGCAGTGACACTTTCACCCATAAAAGACGTTTTCTCCATCTTTAGGAAAAGCGCCTTTTCTCATTTTCCACAGCCTCAATCAGGTCGTAAAAGATCCGCGGCAGCTTGTTTGATACCCGCTCCCATGAAACGGTCTGAGGCATCTCGAATACGCTCTGTTCTTTTTTACGTTCAACCTCAAGGATGGTTTCAGCAAGGCCGTTTTGAAGAAAGGGCTTAAATTCTGAGTGGGAATTGACAAACCTGAGAAATCTCTCGGTCATCCTGTATGGCGCGGTGAGGACTTCACCTGCATGAACGATGGAATTGCGGAAGACATGTCTCACCATGTATTCTTCGCTGTCCCGATCGTATTTAAGATTGCTGAAATCTGCGTCCTCGGAATATTTCCTGATCTGGTCTTCTGCCACGGCTTGATATATTACTGCCAGGTCCCTGAAGAAGGTGTCAGGAATTTCGAGGCCTTCTTCTATAATCAGGGCATTCATCAGGGTAGTGACAATGTCGATAGCCATCCGATTAAGGCCCCTGCTTCGGTCTTTTGGGGAGGCATTCTGATGTTTATGATCGAAAGGTTCTCTGGAGAACATGACCTGCGCCGTGGAAGAGGCCTTCCGGTAAACCTCAATTAGTGTAAATATCTCCACGCCCCAATTGGTGGCAAAGCGCATCCTTTTCAAAAGGTCCACATGAAATGCCACTTCGCCGGAAAGCTGATATTTAAACCCCAGAAGAAATTCAATCAGGTCTAACATCTTTTCTTGCTTGCTTTCGGTAAATTTTCTTTTGAGGGAAAGCAGTAAGGGGTCAAGGAGCAGCCGTTTTACCCTGCCGTAGATTTGCCTTTCCATGATTCTGGCGTAAAATGCCTTTGAAAAATCATAGTTCAAGGCGACAACCGGATAAAAGAGCCTGTCGAGCTGTGCACGCTTAAAGGTCCGGATATCGGCATCAATCAGGCCTATGGAGTGAGCACCCAATGCGATAGCAATTCCAAAACTGAGAAACATATTTTTGCCCTTGCCGGGCTCGCTGATATTAAACCCTGCTTCATTTAGCTGGTTGTAAATTCTAAC
>JAUUWD010000059.1 GCA_030589225.1 Desulfobacteraceae bacterium
GGGAGGGACTCTTCGCCTCAAAGGTTGATATCGCCCCTATGGGGACATTCCTTTAGGAAATCAATATGCTCTATGAACACCCCGCATATCGCATAATGGGAGACCGGGCACTTCTCGTTGAACTGGGTGACGGGATCAGTCCCTTGGTCAATAAAAAAGTCAGAGAGGTGTTCCTCTGTTTAAATGACAGTCAGGTAGAAGGAGTAGTGGAAACCATGCCTGGTTACCGTTCACTGCTCATTGTTTATGACCCTCTGAAAATCACCTTATCCGCGCTTAAAGAAAGGCTTAATAAACTCCATACAACTATTGATCGGTTCGAAATACCCAAACCCAGAACGCTGGAGATCCCGGTTGTTTATGGCGGCGAATGTGGCCCTGATCTGAACTGGGTGGCTGAATATCATAAGCTCTCCCCTGAAGAAGTTGTTCGATTTCACACAGGGACAACTTACCAGGTCTATATGATCGGTTTCACACCAGGATTTGCGTATATGGGACAATTGCCGGAAGCTATTGCCACTCCTCGCAGAGAAACCCCCCGCACTGCTGTCCCGCGCGGGTCAGTGGGGATTGCTCAAAGCCAGACAGGTGTTTATCCGGTGGAAAGCCCGGGTGGGTGGCAAATAATCGGCAGGACCCCCCTAAGGCTCTTTGATCCTGAAAAGTGGCCTCCGACACCACTGGAAATGGGCGATCTGGTAAAATTCCTCTCCATCAAAGAAGAGGAGATGGCACGTTGGGAAGTATAGAGACACTGGAAATCCTGGCCCCCGGACCCTTGACCACGGTTCAGGACCGCGGGAGGTTCGGGTTCGGGAGATTCGGGATTGCCCCCAGTGGGGCCCTGGATGCCTTTTCCCTGAGAATTGGGAACCTGCTTGTGGGCAACCGCGAAGATGAAGCCTGCCTGGAAATCACACTTTTGGGTTTAAAGGTAAGAGCGCTTGTCGATTTGCTCATAGCCGTCACAGGAGCTGATCTTCAACCTCATCTGAACAGAAAACCCTTACAGATGTGGCGTTCCCATATCATGAAGGAAGGAGACGTACTTTCTTTTACCGTACCCAGGAGCGGATGCCGCGCCTACCTTGCCCTGGGAGGTGGAATCAGCGTAACTCCATTAATGGAGAGCAAATCAACGAACCTCTCCTCCGGTTTTGGCGGTTTTGAGGGGAGGGCCCTTCGAAAAGGTGACATTCTCTCCACTGAATCGCCCCAGCTTCATCTCAGGGCAGAAGGGAAGGCCCTTGACCGGAAATTGATCCCCGCCTATGGAAAAAACTGGGTCTTGAGGGTCCTCTTCGGTCCCCAGGACGATCACTTCACAAAAACAGGGAAAACAACTTTTCTCAATTCTTCCTTCAATGTTACGCCTCACTCGGATCGCACCGGGATCAGACTTGCAGGGCCAGTAATCCGGACAAGGGCTGGAATGGAGGAATCGATAATATCAGAGGGTGTGGTCTCAGGCACTATCCAGATTCCGGGGGATGGCCAGCCCATCATTATTCTGGGTGAGACGGTCACCGGGGGATACAGAAAAATCGCAACCGTCATCGGCGCGGACCTGCCCCTTCTGGGACAGATGAAGCCGGGGGATCAGGTAAACTTTGAAGAGGTATCAATGAAGGAAGCATATCACACGCAAAGCCAAGTCGAAGAAATCATCAGGCGGTTTAAGGAAGAGTTATAATATTGCTCATAACGGATGGGCCTCAAGGCGGGATCAAATCCCCAAAAAGGCCTGGCGGAACACGTCACTTTCAAGGAGTTCTTTGCCCGAACCCTCCGTAACAATCCTGCCGGTTTGGAAGACATATCCATACTCGGCCAGATCCAGGGCCTCCCGTACGTTTTGTTCCACCAGTAAGATGGTGCTCCCTTCATCCTTGAGCCTGCGGACAGTATCCAAAACTTCATCAACTAAAAAAGGCGCCAGACCCAGGGAAGGCTCATCTAACATTAGAACATGAGGGCTGGACATCAGCCCCCGTCCAAACGCCACCATATGTTGCTCGCCCCCGGACAGGGTAGATGCGGCTTGTCCCCGGCGTTCTCTCAGCCTGGAAAATAGATTGTAAACAAATTCAAGATTTTTCTGAATCTGATTCTTGTCGTTTAAAGCATATGCGCCCAGAAGCAGGTTCTCTTCAACCGACAATTGGGCGAAAAGCATCTTTTCTTCAGGCACATAGACGATCCCCATCCGTACGATTTCTTCTGTCCTGAGTTTCTGGATCTCCCGTCCCCTGTAGAGAATCCGCCCCTCAAAGACACGCTGTGTTCCCATGATTGCCCGGAGTAAAGTAGACTTTCCCGCGCCGTTGGCTCCTACCACACACACTGTTTCGCCGGAGCCCACGTTAAGGGACACCCCATGGAGGACCGGCAGACCGGAATAGCGCACCTTGATGTTTTCCACCTGGAGGATGTGCTCTGTCATATTTCTTATCCTATGTCCCCGCCATGCTCCCTGACATACCGTTCTCCCAGGTAGGCCTTGATGACTCTGGGGTCCTCTACAATGGTTTCCGGATCCCCCTCTGCTATTTTCTTGCCTGAATCAAGCACAATCACCCGATCACTAACCTTCATCACCAGTTCCATCACGTGCTCGATCAACATCACGGTCACTCCCATGTCCTCGTGCACGTGCCTGATGTCGGCCATGATCTCCTCAATTTCACTCGGGTTCAACCCGGCCGCTACTTCATCTAACAGAAGCAGTTTGGGATCCGACCCAAGGGCTGTAGCCATTGTTACCCGTTTCTGGGCGGCCACGGTCAGTTCGCTGACCCTAAATTCGGAGACATCGTGCAGATTCAGATCTTTCAAAATCTCATTGGCTCGGGCCCTGGCCCGCGAGGGGGAACGGGTGCGCATAAAACACCCGACCATTACATTTTCCTCCACATTAAGGTCCCCGGAGGCGACATACACCTGAAAGGTCCTTGCCAATCCAAGTCTTGCGACCTCATGAGCTTTCAGGTCGGTAATATCCTGGCCGTCGAACATGACCCTGCCAGAGGTAACGGGGTGTAAACCGGAAACACAGTTAAAGAGCGTGGTCTTGCCTGCGCCATTTGGACCAATGAGACCAACCAACTCTCCTCTTTCCATGGTAATGGAAATGTCATCGTTGGCCCTTAATCCGCCAAAGTCCTTGATAAGGCCATGAATCTCCAAAAGCGCCATCAGCTCCGCTTCCTCCGTCGCACTTTCTCCACAATACCCCATATGCCCCGGGGTTCAAAGGCCGAGATCACCATAATAATACCAGCGTAAATAATCAGGTCAATGCCCACCAGACCCACTTGGGCGCCCAACCATTCTTTGAGATAGCTCTTACACGGTATTAAAATGCCTGCGCCAATGATAGGTCCCCATAAAGATCCGGCTCCACCAAGCATGGCCATCAGCGCGATCAGGATAGAGAGGTCAAGGCTCATGGTATCTTCAGGCTCAATATTCTTGATATAGCAGGCATGAAAAGACCCCACCAGGCTTACAAAGGCCGTGGCAATGGCATAGGTCTTGACCTTGGCCCAGTGTACATTGATGCCCAGGGATTGTGCCACGTCCTCGTTATCTTTAATGGAGCGAAGCTGAAACCCCAAACGCGATCTGCGAAACCAGTTAACGTAAAGGATCCCAAGGAAAAAGAACCCCAGGATGACGTAATAGTAGTACACATCCTGCTTGAAGATCAGCCTCAAGAAATCAGGAGGAATATATTTAATTGGTGAGATTTCTAAGCCCCTTGCTGCGCCCACAAAATCCCACACCTCAAAGATATCCTTGAGAACCAGGGTGGTGGCGATAGTAGCAATGGCAAAATAATGTCCTTTCAGCCGGAACAGAGGGTAGCCAATGATAAAGGACCAGATGACAGCAAAACACATTCCGATGGGCATTGATATCCAGAAGGGCACATCCCAGCGGATCAACATGACCGCTGTGGTATAGGCCCCGATGCCCACATACTGGGCCTTTCCCAGATCCACCTGACCGCCATAACCGCCGATGGTGTTCCAGCCCATCCCGTATAACGAGAACATCAAGAACTGGATCATTGTCGCCATGGCAAAGGCAGAATGGGGGAAAATGGGAAAGACAAGTAAGAATAGAGCTACCAGCCCGGCAATAGTGAGATCGATGCGTGGGGAGTCTGAAAAATCCAGAGCGTTTTTTATTGTTTCCATCCGAACAGTCCCCTGGGTCGAACCACTACTATGACGAAATAGGCCAGATAAACCCACATGTACTTGAGGGACGTCATAGGAACATTGTTCATCCAGTCAAAGTTAAAAGTATAGGTGAAGAAATCCCATATGCCGGGGATTTCAGTAATCAACCCTACAACAAGTCCTGCAAAAAAAGCACCTGGTACGCTGCCAAACCCACCAAGTGCCACAATGGCAAAGGCGATCATGGTAAATAAAAGGCCCATGAATGGGTTGACAGACCAGAAGTTGACGATAAGCGCACCCGCAATGGTCACCGAACCTCCGCCAATACCCCAGGCCAGGGCATTCATCCGCTCCGTGGGAATCCCCATGTAGCGGGCCCCCTGGGCATTCAAAGCGGTGGCTGTTAGGGCCTTTCCGATTTTGGTGCGATTCATGAGCAGCCACACAGCCACAAAGGCGACCACTGAGAGGCCTGCAGCCGTTAATTTGGTGGCAGGCACAATGACACCCATACCCATATCAAAGCTTTTGTCAACAAGGATGCCATGATGGAGGGCCCGGTCCTCGGAACCGAAAATGAGAAGGGCAATGTTTCGCAGAAAGAGCATAAGGCCGAAGGTCCCGAGGAGTTGGGCCACCATGGGACCCCTGATGAGAAACTTAATAAAGCCGTAGTAGCAAATGATACCCAGCAGGAATCCCACAACTGCGGCAACAGGGAGGGTCAACAGGGGCTCCATCCCCGTAGCCTGGGCCGTGAATAGGCCCGTGTACATGCCGACCATGAGAAATTCCCCGTGGGCAAAGTTTACAATCTCCATTACCCCGAAGATTATATTCAGGCCTAAAGCCACCAGGGCCAGTACCATGCCTATCAGCAAACCGGCAAACAGGGAACTTATCAAGATATCCATCAAAATCTCCCAAATCCTAACCAGGATAAGCCCGCCCTCCTGCCAAGCAGGGCTAAGAGGACGGGCCGGAATTATGGAATAACGATGGTGGGTGTTAGAAACTAAAAGGGAAGATCATGTCTGCAGTAGCAACATCAAAGGGGTATATGATCTCCAGAACCAGGTTTCCATCTTTATCTTTCTGGTACTGACCGATGAGGCCGGACCCCAGCACATTCTGGCCTATCTCATCACCAGAGGCGGCAAACTGAATACCGGCCCAGGGCACTACCAGTTCCTTGCCCGGAATCTTGAGAGCATTGGCAGCCTTCTGAATGTCGGCCGGCTTTGTGGATCCCGCTTTCTCAAGGACATGGACCCCGGTTTGCAAACCTGTAAAGGCCCGGGCAGAAGCACCACCCAAATCATTGCCGGTATTCTTCTTATAAAGCGTGTTGACCTGTCCGGCTACTTTCTTAATCTGGGCTACTTTAGGCAGGAAAACAGTTCGGGTCAAAATGCCCACAATACTATCCCTGAGGGTACTGCGGAACTCCGGTTTTTCAAACCCTGCGTCCTGGCCCCAGATGATCTTGGGTGCGGCCTTCTGGGCCTTAAGAGTCTTCACCATCAGGATAGCATCCGAGGTGTATGATGCAAAAAGCATCGCATCCGGCCGGACCGCCTTTAATGACCTTACTTCGCTGGAGAGGTCCGGAGACTTGGCCGCATATAAAAGGGATTTTTTCAGCTTAAAACCATACTCCTTGGCAAGGGACTTGATGATGTCGGATACATGAGAACCCCATTCGGTCTTCTCGCAGGCAGAGGCCAGATTGATGATCTCCTTTTTAGGCACTGCCTTAACGCCCCTTACCTTGCCCTCGGTCAGTCCCTTCAGCAACTCAAAAAGGTCCTTGGTGAACCACTTGTCATGGGGCGTGGTCCGCCAGAACCACTTGAGTCCCCTTTTGGTCAAAGCGGGCGATGTAGAAGTCCCGTTGATCATGGGAACGCCATATTGCTCGCAAACGGCGCTAACGGTCTTGGTCACCGAACTGTGATAGCACCCTAAAATGCCGTCCACCTTGTCATCCAGAATCAGCTTCTTGGCCAGGTCTGCACCTATGGTGGGGTTGCCCTGATGATCCTTAAAAATGAGTTTAATTTTAGCACCACCCATGTTCTTGATGCCACTATTCTTGGCCATATCCATGGATATGTCTGTCATGACGTTATTTGCTATCTTAGCAGCCAATTCCGCACCGGCACGAAGCTCACGGCCGGCCGCAGCAGCACCACCAGTCAAAGGATATATAACGCCAATCTTGATTTCCTTGGCAGCCAACGCGGCGGATGGAACCATAAGCCCCACCACTGCCAGCACACCTAACACAACCATTCCAAATCTTACTGCTGTTTTCATCTTTTTTCCTCCTTTTTTGGGCCAAAGGCCGTGTTAAAAATTTGGAACTTACCCGGATCTTTTATGGAAAAGGCCGGGGCCAGTACACAAAAGGCCAATTTACCTACATCTTGCCGATGAAATGGGAAAAAAGTCAATTATAAAATCACAAAGGCATGAACTCCCTTTGATTAAATCATGAGATAGAATAAGACTGATTTTCAACCACGGCCACATATAGAGAAAACCCCGCCTCATGTCACGCTTCCAAAAGAAACGTCAAATGAATTCTTATAGCAGCGTAAGGTGCTCATCTCTCAAGTCTGAAACAAACATGTGGCCCGGAGCATGGGTAACCACCAGGGGAAGAGACGCTGACGTGGCGGCCAGTTGGGATGTCACGCCACAGGCCCAGAACACGGGTATCTCACCGGACCGAATTGTGACCGGGTCCCCAAAATCAGGCCGGTCCAGGTCCTTTATGCCGATTTCTTCGGGCGATCCCATGTGCACGGGGGCGCCATGCGTGAGATGAAAGCGCGTAGTCACCTGGATGGCTCTCACAGCTTCCGCAGGCTTCATAGGTCTCATGGTGACAACCAGAGGCGCAGAAAATGGACCTGCAGGTTGACAATCACGGCTGGTGATATACATTGAGACATTTTTGTCTTCCTCTAAGTTCCTGACAGGGACGCCAGCGGCCACAAGCGCAGCCTCAAAGGAAAAGCTGCAGCCAAGAAGAAAGCTGACCATCTCGTCATGAAAGACATTGCGAACATCTTCCACCTCATCCTTGAGTTTTCCCTGTTCAAATATCCTGTACTTAGGCAGGTCTGTTCGCAGGTCAGCGTCTTTCGCGATTTTTGGCTCTACCTGGCCGGGTTCAAGCACGTCCAGAATAGGGCAGGGCTTGGGATTGCGGACACAAAAGAGCAAAAAATAAAAAGCCGCATCCTGTGGAAGCATAACAAGGTTGGCCTGCACGTATCCTGGCGCAACACCTGTAGTAGGTGTTTTCCATTTTCCGGCCCTGATTTCCTCACGCAATTGGGCAGGTGTTAGATCTTTTGCCATTGAAGAACCTGAACCTCCTCAAATCATTACAGAACATATAGCAAAGTTAAAAAAATAGCACAATATAAAACAGGACAATTACCTCTCCCCAATTACGATATTTTTTCGAACCCCTATAACGACGACCAATCCTTCGACCTCTTCAGCCCCCTTTGCACAACTTTTCCTTATGATCTTCATCAAATGTCCTTTCGTATCCGCAGTCCGACGTTCGGATCACAAAAATTCCAACGGGCTTTTGACTTCCTGCCCACCCTGGCGCAGCACATGGTTGTAAATCATGGTTGTGGAGACATCATTATGCCCCAGAAGCAGTAATTTGCCTGCCATCGTTTTTCTATGAGATTAAATCAGCCTTGACACACAAGACCAAATTTTCCTATAATTTTCACCGGAAAATGAGTTTTTGCAAATTTCAATCCATTGAAACCCAATCAACGGGATTCACGAAAATGAAGCCCCTTCTCGACTTACCGGTAGTCTTGATCCGCCAATG
>JAUUWD010000043.1 GCA_030589225.1 Desulfobacteraceae bacterium
GATAAAGCCCGGTTACCACTTACAGTTAATCATCTAACGCCTGTTCAAAATCCTCAATGAGATCCTCGGTGGCTTCGATGCCAACTGATAAGCGGATGAGGCTGTCTGTAATTCCCAGTTTTTTAAGGTCTTCAGGGGAGACACTGGAGTGAGACGTGGTGACCGGCCGGGTAATGAGCGTTTCGACACCGCCGAGACTGGGCGCAACAATTGGCAGGGTGGTTTTTTGCATAAAATGCTCGGCAGCATCAACACCACCTTTTAATTCAAAACTCAACATGCCGCTGAAACCATCAAATAATTCCTTAGCCCGCTGATGTGCAGGATGGCTTTCAAGACCAGGATAATTCACTTTAGTAACTGCAGGATAGGCTTCTAAAAATTGTGCGATCTTGAGCGCACTCTCATTATGGTATTTCATCCTGACCGCCAGAGTTTTCATTCCGCGGTGCAGCAGGAAACATGCGTGGGGATCGAGTGAGCCTCCAAGGTGATTGAGCTTGTGCGTGATCTGTTCGATCAATTCAGTACCGCCAATTACAGCCCCTGCCACAATATCGGAATGGCCATTTAAATATTTCGTGCAACTATGGAGCGAAAGGTCAAAGCCCCATTCAGGTGGTCGGAAATTTATCGGGGTTGCAAAGGTGTTGTCTATAATGGAGACGATGCCATGGGTCTTTGCGAATTCAGCCGCTTCCTTTAGATTGGCAACCTGGAGCAGCGGATTGGTCATGGTTTCCACATAGATGGCTTTGGTGCTTGGTTGTATTTTGCCCTTCCAGGAATCCGGATCATCACCGTTGATAAAATCAAACAAAATTCCCAATTTTGGAAGATCTTTGGTAAAGAAATCATGCGTCCCGCCATACAGGCATTCTTGTGCAAGCAAATGGTCCCCGGAGGAGAGCACAGTGAAGATGGTCGCTGAAATTGCCGCCATTCCGCTGGCCGTTACAAGCGCAGCCTCAGCATTTTCGAGTGCTGCCAACTTTTGATGGAGGGCTACGTGGTTGGGGGTATTGTTCAAACGAATGTATTTGAGGTCATTGTAGCTGGAAGCACCCGTGTATTCAAATGTGGAAGACTGAAAAACGGGCATACTGACAGCCCCGCCAATAAGTGGTTCCGGTTCACCGGCGTGGATGAGTTTGGTTTCGAGGTGGTTGTAATGTTTGGCCACGGGTAGTCCCTCCTTACTTTAGTAAGCGTTCACAGGTTTCCCGCTAAAAGCGGGATTCAGGGTTGCTTTTCTTTTGTTAACCTTCATTAACCCCGAACCTTGAACCTCTGAACGTAAACCTGTGGAGTGCTGGATTAAGGGAGTGTTGGAAAAACTGAATCCTGACACGCGACGGTATTTCACACGCCGTTAAACTCAAGCCCCCAAATCTGTTTTTGACGATTTCCGTTCATCAATGAAATGGTCAAATTGGTGTTTCGTCCAACGCACTATTCAGACAATCAAGCTTGGGGAAGCCCAGTACTCCAGCACTCCAATACTCCATTACTCCTTTGTAATTTCACTGCCATAGCCAACTGACTCTGAACACATCCAATGGACATGGATTGCTGCATCTCTAAAGAAGGTGCTGCTCATAGACCTTACGGAAATGATGTCCATAAATCGCAAGTGTGATAGCCAGCGGCACCAACTTGGGGCGGCGAAAACGCGTCCATATCAAGAGCTTCCAATAATGGAATCGCTCCCTGCCGATGATGCCAAGATGGTAAGTGGAACGAAAGAACGCCAGAAAGTGCTGAAAGTCCAGTGATGTCTTGATCTTCGGCGCCTTATATTCGCGTAAAAAGGTCTTAAGGCGTTTATAGTAGTGCTCGGGTGAATAAATATTTGCCAGAATATCTTTGTATCCTTCGCGCAGTGTATCGAGGTTCATGATCGGAATAATGTTGGTTGTGCCGTCTACGTTGTCTCCCGTTAATGGACCGCTCAGGCGGCCCTCTTGTTTCAGGCGTTCATAAAGCCGTGTGCCAAGGGGAGCTTGAAGCAGCCCGACCATAGCCGTTACGATCCCGCTTTTCTGGATAAAATCAATCTGCCGCTGGAAAATAGAAGGCGTATCGTTGTCAAATCCCACGATAAAGCCTCCCTGGACCTGCAATCCGGCCCGCTGTATATTTTTCACGTCTTCAACTAGGTTGCGGTTCTTATTTTGTCTTTTGTTGCATTCGGCAAGGCTGCCCTCATCCGGCGTTTCAATGCCGATAAAGACCTGATCAAATCCTGCTGCGCCCATCAAGCTCATTAATGGCTTATCATCGACCAGATTGATGGAGGCCTCAGTATTAAATGTTATACTTTTTTTGGTTTTCTGCCACTCAATGAGTGCCGGTAACAACTCGTTCTTGAGGCTCTTCTTGTTCCCAATGAAGTTGTCGTCCACGAAGAAAACACCCCCACGCCACCCACGGTCATAAAGAGCATCCAGCTCGGAAATGATCTGCTTGGCGCTTTTTATTCGCGGCCTGTGACCAAGCAGTGCGGTGACGTTACAGAAATCGCAATTGAAAGGACAGCCCCGGGAGAATTGAATGCTCATTGAAGCATATTTTTTTAGATCAATCAGCTCCCACTGGGGTACCGGGGTCTTCTTTATATCAGGAAACTCGGACGTGGAGTATATCCGACCGGCGTGCCCCTGCTCCAGGTCTTTCAGAAATTGTGGCAGGGTCACCTCGGCTTCATTGAGCACAAAATGATCGACATCCCCAAATTCCTCGTATTCTTGGGTAAAGAGTGGCCCGCCGGCCACGATTTTGACGCCGATACCTTTGCACCTTGAAATGACCTGATGTGCTGACTCTCTTTGTACGGCCATGGCGCTTATAAAGACATAATCCGCCCACAAGAGGTCTATGTCAGTTAGATTTGTCACATTCAGGTCCACCAAGCGTTTTTCCCACTCTAACGGCAACATTGCCGCAACTGTAAGCAGGCCCAGTGGCGGGGAGGAGGCCTTTTTGTGTATGAACCTCAGTGCGTGCTTGAAACTCCAAAATGTGTCCGGGAATTCAGGATAGATAAATAGAATTTTCATTTTGCTTTTCCTTATGTTTTGCTGGCGAAATAAAAAGAGGGGTGATACCTATGGAGCATTAAATGTACTCTTATATGGATTTGTATGCAAGGAGAATATCTACCTGGAGGGAGATCTATGAAAATTACAATTGGTTCTGACCACGCTGGATACCATTACAAGGAAGAAATCAAGCAATTTCTTAAAGAAAATGGCCATGAGTTTCACGATTTCGGCACTGATTCTGAAGATTCCGTTGATTATCCTCTTTTTGTCCGCCCAGTGGCCAAGGCCGTGGCAAAGGGAGAATATGATCGGGGCATCGTGCTCGGTGGGTCAGGAAACGGCGAAGCCATGGTGGCGAACAGAATCGTTGGAATTCGATGTGCCCTCTGTTGGAGCCCTGAAACAGCCAGGTTTGCCCGAAAACACAATGATGCAAATATGCTGTCACTTGGCGCGAGGATGATTTCACTAAAGGAAGCCCTTGAAATTGTAAGGGTATGGCTTGAGACTCCTTTTGACGGCGGACGGCATTTGCGGAGGATTAAACAAATCGATCAGAAACAAACTTTAGCTGGTCGTCCGAGCCGGCCAAAGAAAGATGAGAAACTCGTTGATAAAAAAAAGCCAAGTGCCCCGGAGGAGGAATCGAAAAAGGCACGCAATGAAAAATATGATCTATTAATCACTTTTAGATATATCAAGTATATGGAGGGAAAAGACTCCATTGAATTCCAGGTTGATCCGGGACTCAAAAGACCTTCAATCATCCATATTCCTTCTCCTGAAAGATGGAATTCGGAACTGCCTGAGTGGGCTCAAAACCGGAGAGATGAAATACTCGATAGGGTAAAATCAAAATGCGCCCATATGGACTGTGAATGGAAAGAGTATTGATTCTAAAAAATTGAGGTAGCAATTTTATAACTTGATAGGTTATGGTGTGGCGAAATTACTCTAAGGAGAAAGACATGCAACAGATTTTAGAAGGAGTCTTTTATATCCCGGGCCAGGACGAATTTATCCCTGACTCCCATGTATATGTGATAGGGAAACCCACTTCCGGAGATCTTACCCTTGTTGATGCAGGTCTGATGGGGAAAGGTGCGTACAAAATTGAGTCAATTCAAAAGCTGGGTCTTTCGCTTTCAGACATAAAAAGGGTGATCATGACCCACACGCATCTGGATCACATTGGCTGTCTAAAGGAGATCCTGAATGAAATTCCGCACGCTAAACTCTGGGTGCATACTAAGGAGGCAGAACCCCTGGAACAAGGCGATGAAAGAATCGTCTATGGGATGGATATGTTCAAGAGCATGTGCCAGGCCCAGTATAATATTAAAAAAGATGCGTTTAAATTTGAAATTGATCGCAAGCTTGAGGGAGGCGAAACGCTAAAGATGGGGGATATGACCTGGGAGGTGATCCATATTCCAGGGCATTCTCAAGGTAGCATTGCGCTATATAATCGATCTGGAAAAATTCTCATCCCGGGAGATGTGGTTTATGCGGATTATGCCATTGGCCGTTTTGATCTCCATGGGGCAAATGGCCCTACACTCAGGGACTCACTTCTTACCCTTGCCGAACTGGAAGTGGATGTCCTGTTACCGGGTCATAACCGTATCGTGGAACATGTCCAGCCCGGGTATATTCTGGAGACAGCAAATCAGTGGGCGCCCTATCTCACTTAGTTTAATGTATAGGGAATCATATGAAAACTGCCGTCTTTGTCCCCGTTACTGCGGCGGGAACAGGGTCAGGGACGATGGAGCGGGTCATTCAGGGTTTTGCGGAGAAACGGATCAGCTAAGGGTGGCTTACGTGGGGCCCCATTTCGGGGAGGAACCTCCTATCACGGGCACGAGTGGCTCAGGAACAGTTTTTTTTACGGGCTGCTCTCTTAGATGTTCTTTCTGCCAGAATTATCAGATTTCGCACAAAGGCCTGGGCATAGAAACAAGCATAGGGGAATTGCTCGAAAAGATAGAAGATATGATCCGGAATCATCGTGTCCACAATATCAATTTTGTGACTCCGGACCATTTCTTCCCGCATGTTTTCCGCCTTGTTTCTCTGTTGCGTAAAGAAAGTTTTGACCTTCCAGTGCTTTATAATCTCTCCGGCTATCAGTCTGTAGAAATGTTAAAAGTCGCTGAAGATTACGCTGACATCTACCTTCCCGACTTCAAATATTCGGATTCATCTTTGGCCGTGAAACTCTCAAAATGCCGGGATTACCCTGAAGTGGCACTTGCGGCGATCGGGGAGATGGTCAAACAGAAAGGGTTTTTTGACACATTCTTGAATGGGGCAGAGATTGCAAAAAAAGGTGTTCTTGTCCGGCATCTGATTCTGCCCGGGAATGTGGGGAACAGCATGGACGCCTTGACCAGCCTTTTTGTAGAGTTTGGCAAGGGCCTGCCCCTGAGCCTTATGTCACAGTACCAACCAATAGCACAGCAAAAAGAGGAGGCTTTGAACCGGCTTCTTTCCCACGAAGAGTTTGATAAAGTTTACTCCCATGCCATGGAACTTGGCTTTGAAAATCTTTTTGTTCAGTTCCCAGAAAAAGGGCCAAGGCTCCAGACTGCACGTTCTCCCTTTTTGCCCGATTTTCAGCAGGCCGAGCCATTCATTTCACTGTGAGAAACTACGTCTTTTGGGCGCTGTAATGTAATTTCAGTGTATGCCTGTCTTTTGTTTTTTCTGGTAGGAAAAGCCGGGGTCTGTGTCCTTGGTATGACAACTCAGGCAAGTTTGCTTTCCAGACAACCGGGCAGACACATTTTCCGGGTCTTGTGCATGCAGTCCGCCAGGACCATGGCACTGCTCACACTGAACATTCACCATGTGAGGTGTTAGATTAAGGGATATGAACCCGCCGCCATGGGACTTGTCATTCATGCCGGTTACATGGCATGGAAGGCATTGGGGATCATATTCTTTCCCCTTTCTTATCAACGAATCCAGGGCCCTTGCATGCACGGTTTTTGCCCAGGAAACGACTGTTTCTTCATGACATTCCATACAGCGGTCTTTACCAACATAGATGTTTTTAATATCAGACGGTGCCTTGGCCAGATGTTGATTTTTGCTCTTTGCGTAATGATATTCCCTGCTCCAGGCCTCATATTCCTCGATCAGCTTAGCAACAGACCTGTCTTCTGCTATTGTTCTTGCCTGCAGCCTTGTGTTATGTGGTCCAGAAACAGCATAGCGCCCATCCTTTGGCACAAGATCGACATGGGAGACGAACTGGCCCCGGTCATTGTTAAACGCTACAATTGCCCCGTTTATTTCCAGTTTTTTCTCACTAATACCAGGTTGGCGCCCCAGAATCACCAGGTCAATGCCGCTTATCTGGGTTAGCCATTTTTCCGCGCTGACAGCATCAGCATGGCAAACAACGATGAAAATGTCATGGCTGATGGTTTTCTTTATCCTTTTTAGGGCAGTAACCGGATTGGTGAAGGCTATTTTCTCATCGGTCGATTTCAATACCTGTGGGTCTATCACAGCAGTAATCAACACCTGTTTCATCCCCTTGTTCAACCGTAAATAGGGAATAAGGTATGGTGACACGCGGCGGATATCTTTTACGTTAGCACACCCCAAATGCACCTGCGAGTTCTTTGTCAGATTGCCTATCAACGGAACTCCGAAAATGAACTCCTGCTCACCCAGGCCGACAAAATCGATCCCTATCCTGTCCAAGGCTTTAAATATCACTTCGGCTTTCTTATCTTCCAGTTCCAGTTCGCCGGTTTGGAAAAAGTTATCTCCCGTATTGATAACGATGGTATTTTCCCGACCCGCTTCGGCAATTAAACGATCTGTCACTGTTTTCTGACGAGAAAGCCCCCCCGCCTGTAACTCATGTCAGCCGCACGGTTTGAGTGTACCGAACAGACTTCCTCCATAGATTACACGGATAGATGGTTTCCTATCCACATCTTCACTGCTAACAATGCTTGATGGGGCAAAGAGCGCAAAGTTTGTCAGGCACACAAGAAAAAATATTCGCTTAAGTCCACACAACAGGTCCATTGGAAACCTCGAAAAAACTGTTTATTATGTCTATAATCGTTTCTGTAAAAAAGTCAATGATAAGGACATGCCGGGCTTTTCCTTTATTGACATCAAAGGGATGTTTTGTTAAAAATATCAAAATGTTCTGATAGAATGCCTTGCCTGTTCGGCAAGGTTTTTTGTGGTTTCTGTTTTTTACATGGAGCCGTTACATGAAAATAGCCTACCTCGACTGTTTCTCTGGTATTAGCGGGGATATGTTTATAGGTGCCCTGCTGGATGCGGGCCTTTCCTTTGAAGACTTGGAGCAAAAAATTCAGGCCCTCCCGTTCGGTAGTTTTCATCTGGAAATGAAGCGGGAGGCGCGAAGCCAGATCTTCGGGACGCGGTTTGTGGTCAAAACGGAAGGGCAGGAACAGGTTCCGAGGAATCTGGAAGTCATCAGGAATATCATTCAGAAGGGAAGTTTGAGCAGTGGGGTTAAGGACAAAAGTACCAGAGTATTTAAAGCGCTTGCCAGTGTGGAAGGAAAAATCCATAACAAGCCGCCAGAGGAGGTTCATTTCCACGAGGTTGGTGCCGTGGATTCGATTATTGATATAGTCGGAACGGTGTACGGTCTTGAACGTTTAGGGATCACTTCACTTTTTGTGTCTTCCCTCCCTCTTGGTTCGGGTTTTGTAGAGACTGCCCATGGCAGGATACCGATTCCAGCACCTGCCACCACTGCCCTCCTTGAGGGCGTTCCGGTCTATGATACGGGGACGCATCATGAAATGGTGACCCCAACCGGCGCTGCCCTGGTGAAAGGGCTTGCCACTTCTTTTGGACCCATGCCTCCTATGGTGGTAGAGAAGATCGGATATGGGGTGGGAACAAGAGATTTGTCAGATAGGCCCAACCTGGTTCGGATTCTCATCGGGCATATGCAGACTGAGGGCCAGGTAGATACCGTTGTTATACTTGAGGCAAATATTGACGACACAAGCCCTGAGTGGCTGGGATTTCTTATGGACCGGCTGTTTGATGCCGGGGCTTTAGATGTGGTTTTCTGTCCTGTTCAGATGAAAAAGAATCGACCTGGGATCCAGATCCAGGTCATGGGCCGTCCTGACCAAAAGGATACGTTGATGGATATCCTTTTCAGGGAGAGCAGCACCCTGGGCATTCGATTCCGATATACCCAGCGGATGGCACTGCAACGCTCTGTGGCAGAAGTTGAGAGCCCCTGGGGTAAGATCAAGGTCAAGAAGGTCTTTGAAAGAGACGGGGCACCTTTTTTTCTACCGGAATATGAGGCCTGTCGTGAGGTCGCATTGAAAACCAATCGCCCCCTGAGGGAGATCTTTTACTGGGTGATAGGGTTAAACAAAGGAAAATGAGAATGGAATGGGAAATCAAAATAACTATATGCCATCCTTGATGAATCACGACTCGGAGCAGCCACAAACAAAAACTGGCAACCAATACCTGCTTGATGTCAAAATCTCAATCTGATAAATTTACAATATGGAGCATTTTCAGGAAAGCTGATTTTTCAGGAAAGATCTCCTTAACATTATCCACCTGGTTTGGCACAGGCCTTCTGTCGGTTGCCCCGGGAACCTTTGGGACCATAGCCGCTGTTCCCCTCGTATTTGGCCTGGCCTGTCTTGGAACCGTCTCCGGCGTTTTTATCATCGCCATGGTGGTAGCAGTCGCCATCTGGGCTTCGGACCGGAGCCAGGAGTTACTTGGCAATGGCGACCCTTCAGAGGTGGTGATTGACGAGGTAGCGGGCTTTTTGCTGACTATGTTCCTTTTGCCCCCCTCCTGGTTGACCTTAGGGTTAGGCTTTATTTTGTTCCGGGTTTTCGATATTTTTAAGCCCTATCCCATAAAACAGGCGGAAAAGCTCAGGGGTGGCCTGGGCATCGTCATGGATGACCTGGTGGCAGGTATTTATGCACATTTATGTGTCAGGCTGATCCTGTTTTTTTGTTAAATAGTAGGAAGGCGTTTTGGGCCAAACAATCAACCTTCGTTAGGATCTTGAGTAAGTACTCAATAAGTCAGGACTGTATTAGGTAAATCCCCCTCAATCCCCCTTTGCAAAAGGGGGAAGAAGTCGGAATACCTAGACTAATTGAGAAGTTACGATCTTGATCC
>JAUUWD010000042.1 GCA_030589225.1 Desulfobacteraceae bacterium
TAAAAACTCCTGTGGTCAAAAGATCGCTCTTTTCCTGGATATTGCCTGGAAATATCAAACTCCAGGTGCTTATCGTATTGATTATTACGGTCGCAGTTTTTACCGGGGTCTTTCCTCTGGAAATGCAGAAGAGAATTGTCAACGAGGCTATTAATCTGAGAAAAGTTGATTTGTTATTCCTTTATTGCGGTCTGTTTCTGGCCGCAGTTGTTCTTTCCAGCGGGCTCAAATACCTCATCAACATTCTCCAGACCTTGATCAGCCAACGGGCTTTGGCAAACATGAGAAAAGAGCTGTACCATCACATACTGACACTTCCTTTGAGCTTTTTCAGAAAGACCGGACCGGGCCTGGTAGTCGCATCTGTGGTAACCGAGCTTGCCTCAGCGGGGGATTTCGTAGGCATGGCCATTGGTGTTCCTGTAATCACCGCTTTGACCCTGCTCGCTTTTGCCGGCTATTTGTTCTGGCTGAACCCATGGTTGGCGGCCCTGTGCCTTAGTATCTACCCGGTGATTCTTTTTCTGGTGCCTATGCTGCAGAAACGTGCAAACAGGGCTAACATAAGGCGCGTTGATACAACCCGAGCGTTATCAAACAAGATCACAGAATCCATTAGCGGAATTCACGAAATCCATGGCAATGGTGCTTACAGAATCGAGAACAAGAAATTTGACAGGTTGGTGGAAAAATTGTTGAAGATCAGGATTGTCTGGAATCTTTACAGACTCAGTGTCAAAGTGATGAATAATTTCTTCACTAATTTGGGCCCCCTTTTCGTGTTCATTCTCGGCGGCTACTTAACCATCAAGGGGAGATTAGAGCTAGGTGCGCTGGTTGCATTTTTATCTGCCCAGGAGAAGTTGTATGATCCCTGGAAAGAACTCATCACATTTTACCAGCTTTATCAGGATGCCTCTGTACGTTACAAGAAAACCATGGAATACTTCGATGTCCCCCCCGAACACGCCCTTACACCTGAGGGTCGCACGCCTTATGAATTGGAAGGAGACCTTGAAGTCAAAGATTTGTCTTTTGTTACCGAAGATGGTATCCGGTTAATCGATCGTATTACCTTTTCTTTGAAACCTGGAGAGCATTTGGCTGTGGTCGGTTTTTCCGGCAGCGGCAAAAGCACTCTGGCCCAATGCGTCGGCCAGCTTTATAAGTATACGGGAGGTCATGTCTTGATTGGCCAAAAAGAAGTTTCAGATCTTACCAAATCGGACATGGCTCACAACATCGGTTTTATTGCCCAGGCGCCCTTTATTTTTGATGGAACCATTGAGGACAACCTCCTTTATGCTTGTTTATCCCTGAGTGACGGAAACGGGGCAGGGAAAGCAGATACCATGCCGAGTCGTGACGATATCATCGAGGTCCTTCAGCAAACTGGAGTCTTTGCGGATGTCTTGCGTTTTGGTCTGAACACGATTCTTGTTCACGATCAGCACAAAGACCTGGCATTGGTTGTCACCCGTGTTCGTGAGAGCTTTCAGCGCGATTTCGGTGAGGCGCTTGGCGACTATGTTGAATTTTTTGACGAAGAAAAATATCTTTACCACTCCTGCATTTCTGAGAATTTGATTTTTGGAGCCCCCAATCGCGAGTCTTTTGCAGATAAGAACTTACCCCACAATAAGTATTTTCTTGAGTTTCTGGACGAGGCTGATCTGACAAGGCTGCTTTTGAGCTTAGGAGCCGAGCTTTCCAAGCAAACAGTGGACATTCTGGGGAATCTTCCGCCAGACAAGGTGTTTTTCGAACAAAGCCCTATCGACCCAGAGGAGTTGGACGGATACAAAGCGCTGGTCGAACGCCTGAAAGAGAAAAGGCTACATCAACTTTCAGATCAAGAACGGGAAAAGCTTTTGGAACTGGCCTTGCGTTTTATTCCGGGCAAACACAAGATGGTGGGACTGCCAGGGATATTGAAAGATGTTATTCTGGAAGGCCGAGCATTGTTCAGGGAGAAGATTTCCACCGATGATCCTGAAGCGATCTCTTTCTTTCATACGTCCGATTACATCTATTCACAGACTATTCTGAATAATATCCTATTCGGGAAAACAAGGACCGAAAAGCTGGAAGCCCAGGAAAAGATCGATCAGAGCATAATTCAACTTCTTATCGAAGAGGATCTTCTGGAAACAATTGTAGAAATTGGCATGCAATTTCAGGTAGGCAGCAAGGGGGACAGGCTCTCTGGTGGGCAACGACAGAAGCTGGCCATTGCCAGGGCTTTTCTCAAGACCCCAAAGATACTGATAATGGACGAGGCGACCTCGGGGCTTGATAACAAATCACAGGTGCGCATACAGAATCAGCTTGACACAAGGTGGAAGGGCAAAAGCACTGTTATTGCTATAGTGCATCGCCTGGATATCATAAAAACCTATGATAAGGTTGCAGTCTTGAAGGCCGGAAAAATCATTGAAATGGGAGCTTATGACGAACTCATTGCCAGGAAAGGAGTGTTGTATGAACTTGTCGTCGGGAAATAATGAAACATATCGATCCAGCGAGTTCCGTGAGAACCTCGAAATCTTGCGACAAATCTATTTTTTCTCGGGCCTCCCACTCGAAAGCCTCAAGGTGTTCGCCTTTATGTGCACCAGAGAAACATTCCAACAAGGAGAGTATCTCTTTCGACAGGATGATGATGACGGTCAGGCATTTTATATCCTTTTCGGAAAGGTTAGGCTTGTGCATGCGGATGAAGACGGCGAGCAGATGATTCGAGACTATGGTACAGGGGAGTTTTTGGGTGGGATGACCCTTTTGGGTGGTATGCATCGCCTTTTTTCACTGAAGGCTTTAACGGAGGTAACCTGTCTTATTCTGAGCCGAGAGAAATTTAGCTCAACCATTAAACAATTTCCGGACCTCATGCCAAAGATTGTTGAATCCGTGGTTGAGAGAATAAGCGCTTGGGAAGAGCGATTTCTTTTTTCTCGTGCGGAAAGTTGTGAGGTCTGTGTGCAGAAAGTCGGTTTTAGTCTTATATGAGTTAGGGGTTCCGAGTCAGAGAAAAGATTGAAATTGTCTCTGTATACGAATAATGTGGAAGCTCTGAATCCCTAACCGGTATCATTAACTCTCAGGGCAACGTCAAAGTCCAGGGTATGGGTGTCTTTTTTTTGGTTAACTAAAAAAAAGATACCTATACCCTGCAAGAAGCTTAAAAATCAATATCTTACAGGCTGTTGCCCAAGCGGAAATCCCTTTGAGCGGTCATTAAAAGGTTTTTTGCGAACAAATCTTGGCGAAGCGGAAGATAAGCGATGTCAACTGTTTGAGCCCTAAAGGCGAGTTTTGACATCGCCTGGAGGGAGCCTTAGATTTGTCAAAAAACGTTTTAGACCCAGTGAAAAGGGATTTCGGCAACAGCCTGTTTGGATTTGACTATGACATAGCCCTGTGTTAATTCTGAGAAGGGTTGGCAGCTATGAATGGAGGCAAGATTTCATTTGAGTTCAGGAGCAGCCTATCCGAATTGGATAAGCTGCACCGGAACCTGGAAGAGTTAGGAAAATCTCTTGGAATGTCGAAGAAAACTATTTTTCAAATCAACCTTGCCATCGAGGAAGTTTTATCTAACATTATTTTGTACGGTTATACTGATAAAGCCGAACATTGGATCAAGATCACCATTTGGGATCAAAATAGAACGTTGAACATACGCATCGAGGATGATGGGATTCCCTTTAATCCTCTTGAGGCCGAAGTGCCCGATCTTGAATGCTCCCTTGAGGAGCGCCAGATAGGTGGTCTCGGCTGCCACATCATGAAAAGTCTTATGGATGACATCGTTTATAAAAGGCTTGGCAACAAAAACGTTTTAACCATGAAGAAAACCATACAAGACACATAACTTGACAATGGGCTCGAATTAGATCCTCATTCCAAAAAGTTTAGTATCGTTCAAAAGTGTTGGTATGAACCAGAGTGAGTAGGCGTTCACCTTCTAAAGGAGGTCATTATGGACCCATTCCCTAATCAATATACCATTGAATAAACACTTTTGAACGATATTAAGAGTTTCTGATTGCTTTTTTAGTAAATCTAAATTATGTATCAACAAATATGCACGTGTTGGGAGGAGAGGAGATGGAGATTATTGAGAAAAGGCAAAATGATATTTCCATTTTCAAGGTCAATGGTCGCCTTGATTCGAATACTTCACCACGATTCGAGGAAAAGATTCTTGAGGCTATTAAAAATGGATCAAACAAGATGATAATAGATTTTGAGGCTCTTGATTATATATCGAGTGCGGGTTTGAGAGTTATCAACAAGACAACTAAACAACTCAAACATATTGAAGGCATGCTCATACTTTGTTCCATGCAGGATTACATAAAAGAAGTGTTCGTAATAACTGGATTTGATTCCTTTCTACCCATAGTCTCCACTTGTGATGAAGCTCTCATGAAATTCTAACATTCAATTCCATCGATAAGATTCCTGGCAATGATGCAAAAACCTGGTCCTTACTTGAGGCCTATGAGGCCACGTTTTCCCAGTATCCGCAAAAAACGAGTTACCCCTACCTCGGCTTCCCTGGTGTGCAACTGATACTTTCTGGCAAACCCCTTAATAATCTGGCGTGCCGAACGTCTCCCATCCATAAGATCCCAGACCGTAGTCCCCAGTTCATCGAGATGGAGTTTTTTTGACTGGACCCTGTTGCCCTCCCACCCAAAGCGTCGGACCAGGTCGGCCACCATGGGCCGAATCCTTATTGGATAGGTTAAAAGCACCTCACCGGTCTCCAGGCGTTCCTCTTTGATTTCAGTATTCTTTATGGGTGTGCATTTAAGGGCTTCCGCACGGGTTAGCTGTACCGTCCTGTTCTTTCCTTTAAACACTCTCATAACCTGCGCAAATCCTGTCAAGAAAACGGGGATCGAGCGGTCTTTTCCCTTCTATTTCGACCCCGAATACGCAGTTTCTTTCCTCTAAGTGCCATAGTCGAAACCACTGGAAAGAGGGCTTTGCCTTTATCCGATTCCACCAGTAAGCCCATATGGTCGGGGGAGGTGCAAGACTCCATTCCACGGCTTTCCTACTGACAGTGATTACAGGATAGGGCTCTCCCCAGAGATGATGGAGCATCTTTCCAGCAAGTTCGCTAAGGTCCTGGTTAGAAAGAAGAAACGAGGCCGGCCCCCACCGGTGCAGAGTGACTTTATGTTCTTTGGACCTAAATGCCATCTCAAATCTCCCAGCCTCAAATCGGTGCCGCACCAGGTGGAGCGTATCCGGAATCGTTGCCCGGATGCCAAAGACAGACCAGACGATCTGGTTGTCCTCACGGTGATCCTGGAAAGACCTCAAAAGGCGCTGAGAAACCCCCTCTGTTTTGGAAGAGTCTCTCTGATAGAACTGGATCAGTGTGGCATTCTGGCATGCGGGGCAATAAAGGATCACTCCCTTGCCGCAGATTGTCTTTCCTTGCCAAGAAAAGCCGGTAGCTTTGTATTTACCAAGGGCCTCTTCCCATTCGGCCGGAAGGGGACATTCACTGACAGCCTTTCCAAGCTTATTCTTATGCAAGGCGGCAAGACGACTCAGGTTGGCCTGGTGGGAAAAGGCCCCCTTGACCTGCCCCCACTTAAACTCCAGGACAGGACGGGACTCTTCTTCGAGCATCAGATAGTGTTTACCTATGGTTCCCACCTGCCAATCAGCAGGGGCCATGAAGCGGATTCCGTTCCAGGCAATTTCCATCCAGGGGGTCTGACCGTAATCCATTACCAAACCTTGACAAACTCGTAAAAAGTGTTTTGTGAACGAGATTGAGCAAAACTGACTTTTTACGAATGCATCAACCTTTAGCCAGAAAGACTAACGAGGGACGAATCGATCCCAGTCGACCTTGCCCCTGGCCTTTTCCTCTTGTTTTCCGGGTCTTTCCCGGGTTTCTAGATGCCTCTTTTCAAAACAGAGGCGTTCTTCTTCTATAAAGTTTGATATGGTGAGTTTAACGGAATTTCCCATTTTCTCTTCCACATCCTTGGTGTTGTGCTGCAGGGTCAGGCTGATTTTGTTGTTTTCACTGTCGGTAAGGGACCATTTCCAGGCAATAACTACCTTAAAAGGATCTCCCCGCCACTCTGTGGGTTCGCCGAACCGCTCCTTAAATCGTTCAAGAAGCGCCTTGTAGAACTTCTTTGTTGAATCGGCATACTTGAGCTTGATCCGCACGATCCGACCAGGCACTTCGCAGGTTCCATAACAGATGAGACCGCTTTTGAACCCCTCCATCTCTTTGATCTCCACCTCCTTAAGGTACCCCATGTGACGGATGGGCAGGGAGGTCTCCATCCTTACCATTTCCTTGTAGTCGGCGATGTCTTTACCTAGCACAAATCCGCCCACTTGGTGTGGGGCCTGGGCCAGGCATATGTCGCCTATGAAGAAAAAGGCTCCAATCATCCATAAGAGTATGTTTTTTTTCACAATGGCTCCTTTCTAGGTAACAGGCAATGAGTATACTTGATTAATGGCAGAAATGAAGATAAGGGGCACTACCCTGGATTTTGACGTTGCCTTGGATTATTGGTTTCACTATTAACGATAAAGAAGTTTCCCGATAAATTCAATAATTTTTATACGTTTCTGTTGTATGAAATATGTGCTTGGGGCATTTGTATTTGTTTTGTGCGTCGTGTTTCGGGTTTCGAAATTATCATCATCAATATGCCAAGTGGCCTAGCGACTTTAGGATGAGGGTGAATCCCATGGCAAACATCCCGGTGAGGCCCATGCCGCAGGAAAAGCCGGCCAACAAGACGGGAGCGTACTGACGCCACATGGTTCCGTACCGCTTCAAAAAAAAGAAGCGGCCCAGCAAAGCCCCTATCACTTCAAGGATAAGTCCGTGAGGGGTGGTCTGCCCCAGCCCCCGGACCACACCATAAATCAAAAGCACAGGGAGGCCCAGCAAGGTCAACAGGGCATAGATGACAATGGCGAAACCCAGACCTGACAACACATAACTCCCCTTAAGGGCTTGAAAGAAGAGGGAGTTGCCCTCCAGGGTGGAGGTCTGCATCAACAGCATGTTTAAGGCCTGGAGATGCCACAGCTCTTGCGCATAGGGATAACTGCTGGAGGGAATGGGGGCCAGTCGCCAGATGAACTGTGAGAAGAGGAGGCTGGCTACCATTACCACCGGAAAAACCACGATTTCGGCCTTAATGATCCCACGGATGCTGGTGCCGGTAAGCTCAATCTGACGGAAACTAACGGTAGCTTCACCATAATTGTGGATTGGGATGGGGGCATACCATATCTCGATGCCCTGATAGCCAAAAAACTTTGCCCCTGCGATGAAGCTCGCTTCCCGCACAAGGGGAAGACTTACAAACTGTCCGGCAATCCCTTCCATCCGTGCAGTGATATAAGATATGACGGGCGTATAAACAAAACCGTACGCGAGAAAGAAGATCCAAGGAAAATTGGGGACAAGCCAGACACAGAGGGCAACATAGGCAAGCGTTGAAGAGACATAGATTCCTATGGAGATCCAAAAATTGAAATCACCTCGGCCAGGCGGTGGGCGAAACAAGTCCTTAAAGCTCCCCCGCTGCCCGGACTTGTTATTTCCAAAGGACCGCATCACATGCCAGATCCCCACAAAGGCAATGGCAAGTCCCAGGCCGATACCGAAGCTCAGATAAAAGTCAAAATTATTGGCAAAGACCGTGTCTACGGTCCCCATTCCCTGGTGCCAACGGTTAAGGATGCCTTGGTGGTAGAGAATCGGGTTTGCCACTACCGTAATCAAGAGCCCTGCTACCCCTCCGATCACTGCCCAGAAAGGAAGAACCATTCCAACAAATAAGAGTCCCAGATCCAGTTGAATCCCGGTGGCCACCGCCGGTAGAACTCCCTCCGTATGGCGCGTCAGGTCGACCCAAGGGATCGGAATCAACCGGATGGGTTGGGTGAAGATAAGGCCTGATACGGTGGGCAGAAGAACATAGATCGCACCAAATGCGAGTCCAATCATAGCGCCTATGGAAAAAACACGCCATTTCCAACTTTTCTGCTTATCTTCCGTGGACTCGGCCAGGGCCATAGTTCCGAGGGCTGCTACTGGGGCCATGGGAAAGGGGAGTTTCTCAACGTCAGAGGTGATCCGGTACAGGGCATACCCCAATCCAAACTGGTCTACCCGCTGAATAATCTGAGAGCCTACCAGAAAGAGTATAGGAATAAGCCAGTCGCGGTGGAAAAAGGTTCGCGCAATCAAGGATCCGGACTCTTGTGCAGGGGCTATCCAGGTGGGAATAAACTCGGCTACCCCCAGCATCCTGGCCGCATCGGATTGGACCAAGTACTGGTTCCACAAAAGACCCTGGAAGGGGGAAGACAGGGCTGCCCCTGCCATGTAATAGAGAAGGAAAATTTCTTGCTGCTTAAGCTCTGTATAGGACCGCTTAGCGATCTCAGCAAACAGGATGATTGTGACCCACCGTGCAGCAGGGCCGATCCCCGTACCGATAACCAGTTGGAGGTACATGCTCCCCGGCATCATGAGAAAGCCGATGAAGATTGCCCCCAAAATGGTCTTCCAGTTGAAGCCCTCTTCGAAATGGTCCGGGGTTTTTAAGAGATCTCTATATTCCTGTAGCTCCTTGTCCTCGTACATGAAAACTCTTTATCAGCCGTGGTTACCGTACTGTTATGGGTTAAGAGTCACAAGATCAAAGTTCTGGGTTCCGATTTCTTACAGTCTTAAGGTTTATCCTCAGGTCTTAACTCCGTATGACTTTTTCCTGGTATCTTTATAATGAATTTGCTGAAGAGTTACTATTCAGCCACCAATTATCACTAATTATCACGAACAATTATTTAACAATTCTTTTATATTCAAATTTTTCTTTCGAAAAATTCAAGATAATTGCTAGAGCAATGTCAGCATAATAGTTTCCAACTACTTTTTCTTCAAAGTATAGAGTTGTTTATACGATAAGTCTTTATACAGAATTTCATTTTCATTTGTGTCCATTTGTGTCCATTCGTGGCTGAATAGTTATCATGAAGAAAAAAAGTTAAAAACCATTCTTTTGCGTGGAGACAAAAAATGCGTTTCGATCTCGGAATCCAGAAATCGGAACTCAGCTGGGCAAGACCTGGAAACTCGCATCGCCAAAAAGTCCAATAATGGCCCAAATCCCTCCCATAAGAAAATCGCCTATAATAAACCCTACAAAGAGATACCGGAGCTTCTTGAAAAGAACCACCCCGCCGT
>JAUUWD010000090.1 GCA_030589225.1 Desulfobacteraceae bacterium
GATTTGAGATTATTTAGGGAAGGATCATCCTGAATAAACCGCTCATCCAGTTCCTGGTGGGTGAGCACACGTGGATCGTCGTCATAGAGATATTCCTTGGGTTTGAATTCCCGCCCGCCAGTTGCGATTATTACGGCCCCGTGCTCAAAAGCAATTGCTTCCCCTCCCTAGGTTTTTAAGGCCGACTTGAAGTTGCCAACAAACCCCTCCACACCAATCAATTCCGCTGAACGGTATACGTGAATCTGCGGATGTGCTTCCACATCATCGGTCAAAGCATTGACAAAGGACCGGATGTCTTCCCCCTTCCACGTTTTGTTAAGGAATCTCGCATGACCACCCAACTCCTCCGACCGTTCCACCAGGTAGACCTCATAGCCTTGATCTGCCAGGTTTTTAGCAGCCACCATACCGGCGACACCACCTCCCACTACCAGGGTGGCCGGGTTGAGTTGCAACTCCGTCTCCGGAAGCGGTTCCAAAAGGGCCGCCTTGGAAACGGCCATCCTGACCAGGTCTTTGGCCTTTTCAGTGGCAGCCTCGGGTTCGTTCGGATGTACCCAGGAGTCTTGATTCCGGATATTAGTCATCTCGAACAGATATTTGTTCAGCCCTGCATCCAGCAGGGTTTCCTGGAAAAGTGGCTCGTGAGTCTTTGGTGTGCATGCAGCCACCACCACACGGTTGATACCCTGTTCCTTGATCACTTCAGCCATTTTGACCTGGGTGTCCTGGGAGCAGGTATACATGTTATCTTCCACGTAGCTGACATACGGGAGCGTTTTGGCATAATCCCGAACTTCGGGCACGTTCACCACGCCGGCAATGTTGATACCGCACTGGCAAACAAACACTCCTATACGGGGCGGGACTCCAACCACATTGGTCTGTGGCGGGATATCTTTTACCTCAGTCTGGGTCCACCGGCTCTCACTGAGAAGAACGCCGCAGGCCGCGGCTGCTGCAGAGGATTCTACTACGGATTGGGGAATATCCTTTGGCCCCTGTATTGCTCCGCAGACATAAATCCCTGACCTGTTCGTTGCTACCGGCTTAAAACTGTCGGTCCTGGCAAAGTTGTACTGGTTTAGCTCAATACCCAGGCGTTTGCCAAGTTCAATGGTATCCTTTCCAACCTGAAATCCTACTGATAGAACCACAAGTTGAAAAATCTCGCTCTTAGGCTCACCACTCTCGTCTGAATACATGATTCGCAAATCGCCATTTTTCAGGGGATCGACAGTATGGACACGCGAACGAATAAAGCGGACACCGTGCTCGTCCCGGGCACGATCATAATAGTTCTCAAAGTCCTTGCCATGAGTACGCATATCCATATAAAAAATAGCCGCCTCTATGTCTCCGTGAGCATGCTCCAGGGCAATCACGGCCTCTTTGATGGCGTACATGCAACAAACAGCCGAGCAGTAAGCATTGCTGTATTCATGGGTATCGCGAGAACCCACACACTGCAACCAGGCAATTTTCTTCGGTTCCTCGCGATCATAGGGCCGCATGAGGTGACCCATATAGGGGCCAGACGCACTAAGTATCCTCTCAAATTCCATACTGGTGATCACATTGGGAGATTGCGAATAGCCGTAAGTATCAAGATTTCTCGGATCATAAACCTCGTTACCCACGGCCAGGATCACTGCACCGATTTCTATCTCCGATTTTTTGGGTTCATCATCATATCGGATTGCTTCGGCCAGACAGACCTTTTCGCAAAGCCCGCAACCGATGCACAGATCCCGATCGATGGTATAGGCGAGAGGTATGGCCTGGGCGTATCTGATGGAAGCGGCTGCCCTCAAATTGAGACCGCAGTCATATTCATTTATACCGTTTATGGGACAGGCCTGACTGCATTGACCGCACCCGGTGCACACATCAGGGTCAATATAACGAGGATCGTTCCTTAAGGTTGCCACAAAATGTCCTGGCTCACCTTCAAGGGATTCAACCTCTGAGTTGGTAATGATATTGATATTCAGGTGCCGGCCGACCTCGACCAGTTTGGGTGAGATAATTCACATGGCACAATCATTGGTTGGAAAGGTCTTATCCAACTGTGCCATTATTCCCCCGATACTCGGGGATCGATCAACCAGATGCACGTAATATCCTGCAGTTGCCAGATCCAGGGCCGCCTGCATACCGGCGATACCGGCCCCGACCACCATCACGCTTCCTGTTTCTTGTTTCTCTTTCTTCTTTGCCATGGCAATTCCTTATTGAGAACTTACAGCCTATGTAGCCAAACCGATGAACTTTGGAGTGCTCCCATCGTAACCGGTTAATTCTGCCTGTCCGTGTTTTTCTAGTTCGTTCAGACGTAAAGAAACAGTATATATAGGCAATCCGATTTTTTTGGCCATTTCATGCACAGAGTGTGGACCTTTCCTGAGCACCTCCACAATCATCGCTTTATGATATTCTTCTTCTGTGGCTTGTTTAAGCAGCCTTTTGTAATCTTTTTCTTCCAGTTTTTCGTGGTAAACATTTTCAATCTCAGTTAGCTCCCTCGTCATTCCAATCAACCAACGGATCCGGGGTGAACTGAGTGTTTGTTCAATAGCTGTCAGTGGGAGCTTAAACTGTTCAGGATCAAAAGGACCCAATTCCTTTGTCTGTTCACTGAATTGAGTAATATAGTCTGCAAACAACTGTCCTTCGGCCGAACTGACCCAGCGAAGCTGCATTCGATTACGACCAATGCCCGAAATATCCAGAAGGTGCTCTACTATTTCCATTCTATTAGCAGTATGAATATTACCATCCTGGTAATGACAATCCCCTATGTGTCACCCGCCGACAAATACGCTGTCAAACCCGCTTTCGAGACCCTTCACAATATAAACCGGATCAACTCGTGCTGAACACATGGTTCGAATTACACGGGTCGCAGGAGGATATTGGAGGCGGGACACCCCTGCTGAATCAGCCGCCGCATAGGCGCACCAATTGCACAAAAATGATAATATTTTTGGCTTGAATTGTTTGTTCATTGTTCCTCTCTTTCTTGTTTATTATCGGGCCCCGGCGCCCCCTGCTTCAATAGCAGCAAAAATCTGTCTGTCACGGAAGTGATTTATATCAAGAGCGTTTTGCGGACATGCGGCGGCACAACAACCACAACCCTTGCAGGCAACGTCAATCACGTGAACCTTTTCCCCTTTTGCTGTTTTCTGGATTTCCAGAGCCCCATAGGGGCAAAGTGCAACGCAAAGGCCACAGGCTATACAGGCATCTTCATTGGCCAAAAAAGAAATGATTGGTTCAACCACTACGGAACCCTGAGATAAGGGAATCGAGGCCCGAGAAGCCGCACCCAGGCCCTGTGCTACTGCTTCTCGAATATTAGCCGGAAAATGCGCACTGCCGCACAGGAATATGCCGTCGGTGGCAAAATCCAGGGGCCTTAATTTGACATGTCCTTCAAGGAAGAAGCCGTTCTCGTCAATCGGAACCCTGAGTATCTGAGATATCTCAGTTGCATCTTCATGTGCAATTAGAGGGGTTGACAATACCACAAGGTCGGCGGACAATGACATTTCGCGTCCGAGTAAGGCATGGTATACTCGAACGTGATTTGATTCCACTTCAGGGGGTCGTGCAGGATCGTAGTTTATGTACCTGATCCCTTTGGCCCTGGAATCCCGGAACATCTCCTCATTTTCAACG
Organism: Desulfobacteraceae bacterium; assembly: GCA_030589225.1. Lineage (GTDB taxonomy): Bacteria > Desulfobacterota > DSM-4660 > Desulfatiglandales > Desulfatiglandaceae > 4484-190-2. The sequence continues at coordinate 3,688 of JAUUWD010000090.1, forward strand.
CCATACATCTGCATGTCACGGTAGAGTATGGAAACCTTTGCCTCAGGGATTTGGTCCTTGACAAGAATGGCGTTTTTGACTGCCGTCTGGCAGCAGATCCTCGAGCAATACGGCCTGTCTTCATTACGGCTTCCCACGCACTGTATCATAACTATATTTTTGATACCCGGATCTAACCCTTTTTTGAAGAGCCTTTCCATCTCAAGCTGGGTTATGATCCTCTGTCCATCGTAACCGTAAAGACCTTCAGGCGTATAAACACTTGCGCCTGTGGCTATAAGAATAACACCGAAGTCAATTTTCTTGATACCTGATTCCGTTTCGATATCAATCTGGTATTTGCCGATGAAGCCTTGGGCAGCATTGACTTTTGCACTGGTAAAAAGAGTGATGTGGGGATGCTCAGTCACTTCCAGGATTTTTCCATCAACCAGGTCGCTTGCATCCGTCATAGTGGGGCCCAATTTGTTCACCCGGTTTAGCATTCCGCCAAGCTTATTTTCCTTTTCAACAAGAACTACTTCATATCCGCGATTTGCGAGGGAAAGCGCTGCCGTCATCCCGCTTATCCCTCCCCCTATAATCAGAGCCCTGATTTGAACATCGGACATAATGGGTTCTTGGGGTTCCAGCAGGGCGGCCTTGGCCACACCCATACGGATCTGATCTTTGGCCTTGTTGGTGCCGTCCTCCCGCTCCTGCATATGCACCCAGGAACACTGATCCCGGATGTTGACCATTTCAAAGAGGAAAGGGTTCAACCCTGCCTCAGCACAGGAACTCCGAAAGAGGGGTTCATGGGTCCTCGGTGTGCAGGAAGCGACTATCACGCGATTAAGATCGTGCTCCATGATGCCTTTTTTAATCTCACTAATGCCAGCCTCTGAACAGGAATAGAGGTTCCTCTGTACCAAAGTCACGTGTGGCAGTTTTTCCGCATATTCGGAGAGTTCTTCCATATCCAGGTACCCTGCAATATTGGACCCGCAATGGCAGATGAATACTCCTATTCTGATGTCTTCATCTTTCATGTCAGGCAACGGCTTTCTCCTTTTCTGGTTGAGATTGAAAGACCATTTCAGCGGCACGCCCAGCCGCGCTTGAGGCCTGGGCCACAGATTCCGGAACATCCATGGGTGATCCTGCGCAGCCGCAGACGAAAATACCAGGGACAGATGTATCAACAGGAGATTGAGGGTTGGTTTTTACGAAGTTGTATTTATCCAGTTCGATCCCGAGTATCTTTGCCAACTCAAATACTGCTTTAGTGGGCGCACATGCTGTGGCCAGGATCACCATGTCGAATTCCTGGCTTTCGACTTTCCTCTCAAGGGTATTTTCATAGGTCACAATCGGGTTATTGCCAGATCCTTCAGTGATTTCTGCTACTCGTCCACGCATATAGCTGATTTCTGACTTATTGCCGCCCCGCGCTTTGTATTCTTCAAATCCTTTGCCCACTGCTCGGATATCCATACCAAAGATGGTGGATTGGGTCTCCGGTTCGTGTTCGTGGGCAATAATGGCCTCCTTGATGGAGTGCATACAGCAATAACCAGAGCAGAACGGATAGAACCGAAAATCCCTGGAGCCGACACACTGGATAAAGGCAAGTCTTTTCGCCACTGCAAAGGTCTCGGCCTTCCTTTTTAAGGTATTGAGAGTTTCAACAATGGCCAGATGACCCGCATATTTGTCGGCCCATTTCTTGTAATCTTCGTCGTCTTTATATTGTCCGGCCTTATAATTCTCATAGAATTTACCGGATCCCTCTTCATATTTCTTTTCGAACTTATCGAGGGCCCGCTGTGATTTCTTTGCCCTTTTCTCAAGCTCTGCAATCTCAGCCTGAACAGCGCGGTCCGATGGCCTATCCAGATGCCCGCCGGTGGGCCCGCTGGCACTCAAGAGCCTCTCGAACTCAATGGCGGTGACCACATTGGAAATTTCCTTGTACCGATATTCAGGAATCAGTGAAGGATCAAAGACGTCGTAGCCAGCGGCTACGATAATGGCTCCCACATCTAATTGGATGATCCTGTCTTCCTGGTCAAAATTGATTGCGTCAGCCTGGCAGGTCTTTTCGCAGATGCCGCATTTTTTTCCGATTAACTGGCGGCAATAGTCTGCATCAATGGTATGGGTGGAGGGTATCCCTTGGGCAAAGTAGTTATAAATTGCCTTGCGCGTCCCCAGCCCTTCGTTAAAGGCGTCCGGAACATCCGTGGGGCACTTTTCAGCGCAGGCGCCACAGCCCGTGCACTTGTCTTCCTCAACGTAGCGTGCCTTCCTGCGAACAGTGACCCTGAAATCTGCGGCCTGGCCTTCTATCTTCTCGACCTCGCTATAAGCGAGAAGCTCAATGTTGGGATGTCGACCGACATCCAGCATCTTTGGCGAGAGAATTCAGATGGCACAGTCATTTGTGGGAAAGGTCTTATCCAGTTGGGCCATCTTACCGCCAATGCTGGGCAACTTTTCCACCAGATGGACCTTAAAGCCCATATCGGCAAGGTCCAGGGATGCCTGCATCCCAGCAATGCCTGCTCCAATAACCAAAATGTCTTTATTCACAATAAATTCCCTCCGCTTTTAACCTGCGCAAGATTTGGTGTTTTCAGCCATTCTTTCAAAAACAGTGGCCCCACAATCTATCAGTAAGAGGTGAACTTATACCTTCATTCGATCGGCCAACAGGTCGTAAAGATCCGTGATCTCTATTTTCAGATCAAAGGCCTCTTTGGCACACCGGAAATGGATCTGGCACTTGGGACAGGCCGTCACCAGAGTCCCTGCGCCGGTATTTTTGGCCTCCCTGAGCCGCTGCATCTGGATCTCCTTGGAACAACTGGAGCAGTTCATCCATCCCGTGGTGCCGCAGCAGACACTGTTTT
>JAUUWD010000248.1 GCA_030589225.1 Desulfobacteraceae bacterium
ATCCAGGTAACCTGATTCCTTTTTATTTTCCTTAATTGAAATCCTTTTTATACTTATGATGTTTTCCGGCGATTCAATACGATAAAGGTATCCAACCAACTGGTTCAGAGTAATTCCCTCTAATTTCATCTCAACCATCGACTCTTTATAAGGCCCCGTGCCCTGTGAACTGGAGGGTTTCATATATTTGATATGCCCTTTAAGTTCAGCCTCACCAGCTGCCTTTTCAAGGAAGGAAAAAAGCGTAAACCCTTTTTTCCGCCTGGTAAGAATCTGCTTTATGCCTTGAAAACCTTTCTTGTGAACCTGATATTCAGCCCTTAGTCTCACAATTTCCTTTAGGCCCTCCTCCCTTGCCCTGATGCCTCTCTGAATCCATTTTCTTTCCTCAAAAAAGGGAAAAATGAGGAACTGAAGCAGTAGAAACATACCAATAGCACAGGCCGCAAATGAAACCAGGTATTTTTCTCGTTTTGCGAGTTTCACCATAATCTATTGTTTCCGTTGCAGTTTTATCTCAAATTGAACCCGCTTTCCTGTTCGGTCAAGATTCGCAGAACTGATGGTTACACCACTAAAATATTTGGAGGGCTCCAGGCCGCTTTTAATATTATCGACTGTGTTAAATGTGTCCGTCTTCCCGCTCACGCGCACTGTTTCCTGATCAATTACCATGCGGCTCACATGTACATCCAGTGACTTTGAAATGCGGTCCGAGATATCCTTCAACAGATCAAGCACCTTGTTACTTGAATTTGTCCCTGGGATCGAGATAGCCGATGTCTTCACCTCATTGACTTTCACCCTCATCTGCTGCAGCGGATCCACAATCCTTTTCACATCAGGAAATGTCCGGCTGAACACCTCTGTGACCCTTTGATCCAGCATCCTGTATCTTTCTTTCAGAAAATAGTAATCTACACCCATATCAACAATTAGAAGGCAGAGGATGACCCCAAGAAAGATCATTGCTCTCCGGAACTCCTTTTGGAGCCAGAAACCGCGTTTCTTTATTTCAAATTCATCTTTCCTGAAATTGAAACCCTGTCCCTGTTTCCCATTCCGGAGCGAAAGTGCAAGGGCGTTATCCATAAGGACTGGATTCCACACCCTGGCAACGCTTTCCCCCATATTAATTTTTCTGCCCTTGCTCAGGTCAATCTCCTGAGCCGGTATACCAAGAAATCTCGTCAGCAGGTCTGCTGTGTCCGCGTATAGAGCGCCGACACCGGTAAAAAAGACTGTTTCGGGCCGTACTTCTCTATTGCTCTGACATCCTATGGAATGGATTGTATTTTCGACCATTGTGCAAAACGATTCAAACCAGGATTCAGCCTGCTCACGGGTCGGAGTTTCAGCGTGATCACCATTTGCGGTGCTACCGAAAGCAGGGGCATTAAAGGAAAATGATCGAATCAATGCCACACGCCTTTTAAGGAAAAGGACCATGGTACTTCTCCTCTCACCCATCTCCAAGAAAAGTCCATTGTCAGGGGTCCCTTCCTGTTTTAACAGCAAGGAGACCGTGGGCACACATCTGATATCCAAAACCTCAGGGTTAATACTGTGAGACTGCAAGTGTGCCAGATACTCGGAAATAAGTTCCTTTCTTGCAGAAACAGCCAGAATTTCGCTCCGATCCGATCGGTCATTGATGGTAAAATCTATCACCAGATCATCTATTGGGAACGGGACCATGGTCTCGACTTCGAAAGGCAGGGTTTGCCTGATTTTCTTCGCATCTTTAAAGGGCATCCGAAGATTTCGATACGATACATGTTCGCTGGGAATTGAAGCCAGGTAGACATCACTCCTGAGATCCTGCTGCTCAAATAGTTCCATCAAGGCATCATCCAGGCCATCATCGCCTTCAATCCTGATGCGTGCGCAGGCCAAAACCTGGTATCCCTTCAGACCGCCTTCCACCTGGACGGCAGTTATAGCATCATCGCTTATGTCAAGGCCTAATATCTTTTCCGGCATTTTTTGTACCTACCGCAGGAACTCCCCAGGGAAACGTCAAAGTAGAATGTAATTTGGCCAAATAGATGTATTTTCAAGACGACTAAATCCGAAATACGAATACCCGCCTGCCATTGCCCTTTATGCGTAACGTTGAATGTTTATTCCTTTTTCACACCCTAATGCAGCTGAAACATCCTGAACAAAGAGGCATGGGCGGGCAGGTCGAAACTCGAAACAAATACAAATGACAAAAATATTAATGACCAAAACAAGAAATGGTCGTATCATGAGGTTTTTGTTTAGAATTTTGAAATTTCGCATTTCGATATTGTTTCGCATTTCGCATTTCGATATTCGGATTTATTAAGGTTGTTCCTGTGATTTGAGGACATGATAAATTGCCAAAAACAGTGACAGAACTTATGAGACACGGTACTAGGAGGTCCATGGGGCCGGATGTTTTCATCATGGATTTGTCATAAATGATCGAATGAAATTGCGAACCTCATTTTTTCCTTTGTAGACCCCATAATGGCCTTCACACAGGATGTCGGCCTCAAGGGACAAAAGGAGATCGAGGGATTCAAGATAGTCTTTCCTGTTGGAAAGAAGGCTTGCGTCAAGGGGTCCGTGCACATCCTGCCCAAAGAGAACCTTGAGTCCCTGGGACTCAGCCACGTAGACAACGGAGCCGGGGGAATGTCCGGGTGTATGAATGGCCTCTACATGGTGGCCACCTAGCTGGATTTGTTCCCTTGGAAGAGATAATTTCTTTTCGATCAGAAAGGGTTCAAGGCTTGCCCCGTACCAGGTTGCTGCGGTCACCATGTCATCCCCCTGTTCCAGAAATCTGGCATCCAGCTCATGGGCCACGGCCTGGCACCCGGTCATTTCCTTCACGGCTTTTGCGCCGCCTGTATGGTCATAATGGCAGTGGGTGATGAGGAGGTATTGGATATATTCCGGTTTCACGCCCCATGACCGGATGTTTTTAAACAGCCTTTCAGTGGATCTGCCGCATCCAGCATCCACAAGCGCAGCATGACCGTCAAAATTAATTAAATAAATGGCAGCATCCTCGTAAGATGTGATTTCACTGCCGCCTACCTGGAATATTTCATCTGTTATTTTCATTAAAAACCGGTTTTCTTTTCTCCAGAAAGGCTGCTACGCCCTCTCGTCCGTTTGGCTGATCTCCGCACCAGGATAATAGCTCCCGTTCCTTTTCCAGTTGGGCCTCAAAGGCGGTACTAAACGAATCTGTGATCAGTTTCTTGGAAGCCGCAAAAGAAGTGAGAGATCTTCTTTTTATGTCTTCAAGCATTTGGATGGACCTTTTTACACCCGCTCCATCCTTTACCACCTCGGTGACAAGGCCCCAGGCGAGGGCCTTTTCAGAGTTGATGGGCTGATCAAAGGTGGCAATCTCAAGGGCTTTGGCCAACCCAACCAGCCTGGGAAGGATAAAGGTGCCTCCTCCGTCAATACTTAGGCCATTTGTTGTATAGGCCTGCATCAGTAGGGCCGAAGCCTCCATGATTCTGAAATCGCAGGCAAGAGCCATGGAGAACCCTCCTCCAGCGGCAAGACCGTTGATCGCTGCCACAACCGGTTTTGGCATATGACGGATCTCCAGAATGGCCTGGTGAAAACGGGCGGCCAGCTCATGAAAGGCGGCACCGTAGGTTTCGCCGTAGTCCCTTATGTATGCCAAATCACCTCCCGCGCAGAAGGCCCTGCCTTCCCCTGAAATAACCACCCCGACTACCTCAGGGTCCAAGGCTAATTTGACCAGGATATCGGCCAGCAGTTGAACCATTTCCACGTCAAACGAATTATAGGCCTTGGCTCGATTAAGTGTAATGATGGCAATACCTTCTGTTTGTTCCAGTTTTACCGGTTCTTCCATTTTTCTGCTCCTTAACTCACCCGGTTAGGTTAATGATCTACAGGTCGTGATTATATTTGACTATTGTTAAT
>JAUUWD010000147.1 GCA_030589225.1 Desulfobacteraceae bacterium
GAAAAAATGATGGGAAAAGGGTCCCTGCCTATCGGGATGAACCCGGCATCAACCCTGAATCTTTGACTCCCACATTTGCAATGATGAAGATTTTTTTGGACAACTGGCGCTGGCAGGGTGTCCCCTTTTATCTTTCTTCGGGGAAAAGGCTGACCAAAAAGTTAACCGAAATTGTTATCCAGTTTAAAGAGATCCCTCATTCCATGTTTCGCCGGACACTGGGGGAACATATCGATGCCAATAGACTTATTTTAGGGATCTATCCGGATGAAAAAATTTCGTTGACTTTTCAAACAAAAAATCCCGGCGCCAGGGTATGTCTAAGATCCGTGACCATGGATTTCCATTATCATCAGAACTACACCGGTCCCGTACTTGATGCCTACGAAAAAGTGCTTCTGGACTGCATGCTGGGCGATCATATGCTCTTTTGGCGACAGGATGGTGTTGAACTTTGCTGGTCCTTTCTGACCCCCGTTTTGAAGGAATGCGAAACATGTGCGGATCGTGCTGGAATCCTTCTTCCCTACGACTCGGGGACATGGGGACCGAAGGCTGTCAGGGATCTGAAGAAGGAAGGAGTATTTTAGCTATGAGTTGGAGAATTTCACACAAAACAGCAGATATTCTGAACAAGGGAAGCGACAATGCAGGCATCGATCGGGAGGAAGCGCTCAGCCTTATGCGGCTTGAACTCCATACCAAGGAGACCTATGCCCTCATGGAAACAGCCAACAGGCTCTCCAGGGAACAATTTAATGGAAAAGGGGAAAATCATTTCCATATAGGCATTAATGTGGAAGCATGTCCCTTTAATTGCAGTTTTTGTTCCCTTACTGTTAAGGCAGGCATATTCAAAGAAAAGATCGAGTTCACCAATGATGAGATCCTGAGATGGGCCAGGTTAGCTGAATCTAAAGGAGCTGATGCACTGAATCTCATGACCACCGGCACTTACTCCTTTGAAAGGCTTTTGGAAACAGGGAGGATGCTAAGAAATGAGGTCTCAACTCCCCTGGTGGCCAATACCCGTGACATCAATCATAAGGAAGGGGAAAGGCTTTTGGACGCCGGATTTGTGGGCGCTTACCATGCAGTACGATTAGGTGAGGGAAGAGACACTCCATTCAAGCTGCAAAAGCGTATCCATACTATTACTGTTTTAAAGGACGTGGGATTACAATGGATGAATTGCGTTGAACCGGTAGGCCCTGAACATGATATTGAAGAAATTATGGATCTCATGTTCCTGGCAAGAAAACACCGGGCCACATACAGTGGCGTTATGCGACGCATCAATTTTCCTGGGTCTCCCATGGAACAGTATGGCATGATCAGCGAACTTGAAATGGCCAGGATGGTTGCGGTCAGCCGTCTTGTCATGGGTGATGTTCCAAAGGCTCACTGTACCCACGAACCCCACTCCGCATCCCTTCTTGCCGGGGCAAATCTTTTTTTCCCCGAGGTTGGCGCAAGCCCCAGGGATGGAAAGGCAGATACCGGAAAGGGAAGAGGAAAAGGATTAGAGGATTGCAAACGCATGCAGGCAGACATGGGCTGGGATCCTGATTTACCATCTAACTGCTTTGAAACAAGCGACACGCTGATCCACAAGATGGCAAATTGATCTTTATACAGACCTCGAAAATTTTAGCTGATTTTGGGGTAATATTTTGGACAAAAGGGTGCGTTTCTAACTCAAGATTTGGGTTCAAAGTTCAGGGTTCACCGTTCAAGGGTTAAAACCTTTGAACCTTTGAACCCTGAACCTCATAACCCAGACCGACCTGATGTCCGATTTTTGAGCAAAGTCCTAAAAACTATGGGGACTGCAGTCACTAAATAAAATAGTTGTTACGAGGTCTGTTATAAAAGGAGAGATACTCAATGAAACGTTTATTAGTGGTACTTTTTTTACTGGCCTGTTCACTCTTCTTCGTACGGGGGGTTGTTGTGGCAAAAGAAATCAAGATAGGCACCTGGAAAACAGCCCAGACCATTCAACCATTTTTTTATCAGAAGTTTTTGCCGTCAGGCCAAAAAAACACTGTATTTTCTTTCACCAATCCCGCAGATCAGAAAGTGGCCCTTCTTGCCGGAAGCTTAGACATGTGCGGTACTACGTTAGCCCACGCTATCCATTCCGCTTCACAGGGGCAACCGGTTGTCTTGGTGGCGGCGCTTTGCAATAAGTGCTCTGCGTTAGTCGTAAAAAAAGGAGGTCCTGTAAAAACAATAAAGGACCTGAAAGGGAAGAAGATCGGATATGTGCCTGGTACCATGCACGAAATCCTCCTGAGGGAGACCCTGACACGGAACGGACTATCACCTGACAAGGATGTTCGCTTAACCAGGGTTGACTTTTTTGACATGGGTATGGCCCTTGCCAGAGGTGGTATTGATGCCTTTCTTTCAGGGGAGCCTTTTCCAACTCTTGCAGTTCACCAGGGTTATGGAAGGATTCTTTCTTATCCTTACTTTGGTGAATCCATCGGTACCATAAATGCTGGGATGTTAGTGAAGCGAAAAACCATTGAGCGAAACCCCGAACTTGTTTACCGGTTAGTCCTTGCTCATGCCCGGGCGACCCAATACTTAGAGGCCCATGAAGATGAATGGCTGAAAAAGGCCTCAACATTCGGAACTCCGCTGGAGATCCTTAGGAAGGCTGCACCCAACATGGAGTTAGCCTGGGAAATGGATGAGTCCTTTGTTAAAAAAACCAAAACCCTTGGCGAACGCATGCAGGCATTGGGGGTTATTGAGAAACAGCCGAATTATGAAAAGCTCTTTGACTTATCTTTTGTGGAGAAGGTCAGAGCAAATCGCAAATAGGAGGCCGGAGCTCGGATGTCAAAATGATGGAAAAGGAAAACAATTCAATTCATAATTCCGTATTCGCATTATTACCTTGGGTCATCCCCGCTGTGTTCATGCTTACATGGATCATCGTCAGTGAAACCAGACTTATACCCACATATCTGCTGCCCCACCCTGTAGAGATTGGTAAGGCTGGTTACACATATATTTTTCGCAATCCGGGTGATGCACCTTTCGCTGGCCGATTCCTGAACGATGCAGGGGCATCACTTATTAGAGTCTGCAGCGGGTTTGCGGCCGCTGTCATATTAGGTATTCCGCTGGGAATCATATCCGGGCGACTCGCCTCGGTCCGGAAACTCATGAGTACTACCATCAATGCCCTGAGAGCAGTTCCAGGGATAAGCTGGCTGCCGCTGGCCATGATCTGGTTCGGTATTGGTATCAAGACAACGGTTTTTCTGATCGCATTGGCAGCTTTCTTTCCCATTTACCTCAATTCCGCAGCAGGAGCCAGGCAGATCAACCCACTTCTCCTCCAGGCAGGAGCGATGATGGGTGTAAACAGGCTGCGTGGCACCTTTGCTATCCTTCTCCCAGGCGCCATGCCACATATAATGACCGGACTACGCCTGGGCCTGGGTATTTCATGGGCTTACCTTGTCCTGGGTGAACTAACAGGCGTTCCAAATGGTCTTGGCGCAGTTATCATGGATGCCCGCATGTTAGGCCGCATCGATATTATTGTGGTTGGAATCATCATTATCGCAGTTATGGGGAGAGCTGGTGATCAACTCTTAAAGACCTCACTGAGATTCTGCTTTAAAAGCGCGAGGAGAATGGCATGAAACCCAAACTGGCACCCATCTCCAAAGCGTGCCCAAAGATACGGGGACCAATTCTTGAGATTAACAGTCTCAGGAAAGTCTTTCATATCAATGGGTCTTCCCTTACCGTATTGGATGGGATCGACTTCAGCGTCAATAAGGGGGAGATGATTTGTATCCTGGGTCGCAGTGGGTGTGGCAAATCAACGCTCTTAAAAATGCTGGCTGGTTTTTTGTCTCCCAGCTCGGGTGAAATACTCTTGAACGGCAAACCCGTGGCAGACCCTGGACCTGACCGTTGTGTGGTTTTCCAGGAGGACACACTGTTCCCATGGTTGACGGTAAAGGAAAATATCGCCTTTGGTCTAAAGGGTCGAACAAGAGACAAAAAGGCCTTTGACGAGGAAGTGGAACGTTTCCTTTCCCTTGTGGGATTGAGTGAGTTCACAAACTACCTCCCACGGGAGATCTCTGGAGGCATGAAACAAAGGGTGGCTCTGGCGAGAGTGCTTATTCTTAAACCCGAAGTGCTGCTCATGGACGAACCCTTCGCATCTCTGGATGCCCAGACCCGGGAGGAAATGCAAAACTTCCTTCTCTCACTCTGGGAAAACCTGTCCCATACTATCATTTTTGTGACACACGATGTAACCGAGGCGGTGACCCTGGCGGACAGAATTCTTGTTATGAGTAAGGACCCGGGACGCATCCGTGAAGAGATTCGGGTTGATCTTCCCCGGCCCAGAAAAAGGGAAAAGAGCGATTTTCTCTTTTTCAGCCGTAAGTTATACGAACGTCTTCGCGAGTGATTTGCTCATACCGTAATCTTTTTTAAAACCCGAAATTTTATCGATTTTTCAAAAGGAGATAGAAATGTCAAAACTTCATGAATTAGCTCAATTGGGGCAGTCGATTTGGTATGACTACATTCGCCGTTCTTTTCTCACCTCCGGTGAATTTCAGGATTTGATTGACAAAGGTCTACGAGGGGTCACATCCAATCCCTCTATTTTCGAGAAGGCTATTGCCGGCAGCTCAGACTATGATGTCGATCTAAGGCAGCTGGTGAAAGAAGACAAATCAGTGGACAAGATTTACGAAGTGCTTGTGCTTAAAGATATCAGCCTGGCCGCAGACCTCCTCAGGCCAGTCTATGATAAAACCAATGGATTAGACGGCTACGTCAGCTTAGAAGTGAGCCCTCTATTGGCCCATGACACCCAGAAAACTATCTCTGAGGCAAAACGGCTCTTTGAAGCACTTCATCGTCCCAATATAATGATCAAGGTGCCAGCAACGCCGGCCGGTATCCCTGCAATCACAGAGCTGATTGGCGCTGGAGTTAACGTGAACGTGACACTGATTTTTGGCCTCGAAAACTATAAAGCTGTAGCAGACGCCTATTTGAAGGGTCTTGAAAGATTGTCCTCTGAAGGTCCATCGGTGGCTGGAGGTCATAAGGTGGACAGCATTGCCTCGGTAGCATCTTTTTTTGTCAGCCGGGTGGATTCAGCTGTTGATCAGGCGCTGGAAAGAAAAGATCACAAGGAACTCCAGGGCAAAATAGCCATTGCCAATGGCAAAGCAGCATACGTTGAATTTCAAAATATCTTCTCCGGTACCCGGTGGGAAGATCTGGCTAAAAAAGGCGCTCGTGCAC
>JAUUWD010000300.1 GCA_030589225.1 Desulfobacteraceae bacterium
ACGGATGTTGTCCCTGGCATATTCAAAGGTCCGGCATGAGACCTCTGCCGTTGCTTTCATCTGATCAATTTCCCACGGTGATTTGATCATTCGGATCTTTCGAATCAATGGGGATCCGTCCACACATGTTGTATCAGGAAAAAGTCCCCTATAAAAATTGAAGTCATTAACCGGGACCACATCCAGTTCAAAACCAAGGCATTGGGGCAGGCCCTCATAAACGTCAGCTATGAGGCGGGGGACTTCTTTTATAGACTTGATCTCAATAATGTCTTTTATGGATGATTCATCCCTGGCCCTTGGCATGTATTTTTTGATAAACAGGAGAGGATCTCCTTCAGCAGGTATATAGAGAAAGCCGTTTTGAGCTGTCCCGGAGAAATAGAACAGGTCCACTCTCTGGACTATGAAAAGCCCATCGATCTCCTTTTCTTGCAGTTCTGTCTGAATCCTGCTGATTCTTTGTTGTATTTCAGCGGCAGGAACCTTGAATTCTTGTTTCATTTTCGTCGGGTGTTGACAAGCACTTGTCTTTATGGATGTTGATGTTTATCATAAAATGAGGTCAGACTTAAATCGCATCCTGACTCATCAGTATGTAATACAGTACACTGGTATCGAGACAAGGAGCTTATATGGTCACGGAAGAAGGCATTATTGAAAAAATATCACACAGCAATGCTGTGGTTCGTATTCAGAGAAGTTCAGCATGCGCTCACTGTGAATCCCGCGGTGCGTGCCAGGTCTCTGAAGGCAATGCAATGCTGATTGAGGTGACCAATGATCTTCAGGCAAAGGTAAATGATCATGTGGAGATCAGCGTGCCTGAAGGCTCCCTGTTAAAACTCTCTTTTCTTGTTTATTTTGTTCCGATCCTGGCGCTGATAGCCGGTGCATTAGGAGGGAGCGTGCTGGCACAGTCTTTTAACTTACAGCCCACTCTCGTACCCATAGTATGTGGTGGTTTTGCTATGGGCATCGCTTTTTGTGTGCTGAAGTGGGTGGATCGGGGTGCCCAGGCCAGGCGCAATTATCAACCTCGCATGACGAAAATCCTGTTCAGTGCAAAGGCCCCCCAACCTGACGGTAGCAGATAAGACCACACTGCAGACAGCGTTTGGCCTCCTGGACTGCCTGCTCTTCCGAATATCCCAGGGCGATTTCCGCTGAAGGGTCTAAAATCCGATCTTCCTGGGGGAGCTCAGGCATCTTCTCCCGGGGAGCTTCTGAAACCGGTTCCAACTGATCCAGGCTTAAGACCCTGGTATGTGTTCGAATCATGTTAGCCGGCGCTTCAAGAGGTTCACCGGAGAAAAAATATTGGATCGAGCTTGCTGCTCTTCTGCCGGAACCAATGGCTTCCACCACCGCTTTATAGTCGCTTGTCACTTCTCCCGGTCGAAAGATGCCGATATCTTCCTTTGCAAAAGGGCTCGGATAGGGGAAAACGGTCTCCCACTGGATCGGGTCCTTCAGGTCCGCTTCTTCATCTTCTCCTTCTTCCCTGTGGGGGACATAGATAAGTTCGGGGAAGCGTCCGGCACCGGTTAGCAGTGCATCCACCGGAACAAGTTCCCTTTCACCTTCCTCTTTACCGTCTTCTGAAACTCTGGCGATCTCCACGTGAGTGAGCTGATCGCCCTCTCCGATCATCCTTGTCACAGCGCTCTGGAAATGGAAATGAATGCCCTGGGCCTCAGCCTTCTTTATATCTTCTCCGGAGAACGAAGCGTGATCCCGGGGGATTCGGAAGACAACATGCACGTTGTTTGCCCCCTCCTTGATGGCTGTGGCAGCGGCTTCGAATGCAGCATTGCCGCCACCCAATATCATCAATTGTTTTCCTGTGGAAGGTGTATTTCCTGCCCTTTGGGCCATGATGAAATCAATGAGGAGTTGTACACCGGGTAAAGGCCTGGGGATTTCACCCCGGCTTCGTTCAGAAAGTTGCGTATCCCATCCCCCGGTTGCCACGAAAATAGCCGAAAAACCCTCTTTGAGCAATGATTCAATAGTAAAGTCCTGGCCAAGCTTATGATTGGTAACTGCCTCAACCCCGGCATTCAGAATGCCATCAATTTCCCAATCCAGAACATCCCTGGGAAGACGGTTTTCAGGAAGCCCTATACGGAGAATACCACCAAACTGGGATGACGCTTCATAGACCGTAGTATCATGGCCAAGACGGTTCAGCAGGTAAGCTGCGGTCAAACCCTCTGCCCCACCACCCACCACGGCGACGCGTTTCCCGGTTTCCGGAGCTCTCGGTATCTGGACCCGCTGCCCCGAAGCCCTCTCGTAGTCTGAAGCAAAGCGTTTCAGGGGATTGATTGCCACAGGTTCGTCCACCAGGTTGCGACGGCATTCATATTCGCAGGGATGCACACATATCCGCCCGCACACTGCAGGAAACGGATTTGTTTCCTTGATGACGCGAACTGCTTCAAGATAATTTCCCTCTGCAATCTCATAAATATAGGCGGGTATATCAATCCCGGCAGGGCACGCCCTCTGGCAGGGGGCCGTGCATTCATCCGTGGTGTGTTCTGCCTGAATACGTCTTGTATAGGAAGAAAGCGTAATAATGTGTTTTGGACAAACGCGCTCGCAGGCTCCGCAGCCGGTACAAAGGTTCGGATCAACCACGGGCAGATTATCAGGCCCCATGGAGAGAGCGTCAAAGAGGCAGGCCCTTACACAGGTTCCCAGGCCCAGACATCCGATGGGACAGACTTTTGTGCCGCCATTTAACAGGACAGCCGCCCTGCAATCATATATTCCGTTATAGATATATTTGACATCGGCATCCTGAACACCATAGGTGCATCCCGGCTTTGCTATGTCAGGCTCCCTGGCCTCGAGTTTTACCCCCATGATGGCGGCAATTTCCTCCCCTGTTTCAGCGGGCGCGGCCACACATGAGGAGGGGGCGGATTTTCCTTCAACAATAGCCACGGCATTTGCTGTACATCCGGGATATCCACATCCACCACAATTGGCACCAGGCAATGCTTCGTCCACGGCTTCAATTTTGGGATCAACATAGACATAAAATATCTTGGACGCTAATGCCAGTCCCACACCGATAAACACCCCCAGTCCTCCCATGACCAAAATACCACCTAACATTTTTTCCTCCTAGTCCAGTATCTCAAAAGTTATGCATTCGATTTTTGGAATGTAATCGTGCTTCAGTAGGGCCGAAATGCATCGACCGTTGGTAAAATCCGAATATCGAAATCCGAAATCCGAAACAATATCAAAATCCAAATGCTCTAAATTCTAAACAAAAGAGGATCTTTACTATAGTTTTCCGTTTTAGTCAT
>JAUUWD010000175.1 GCA_030589225.1 Desulfobacteraceae bacterium
CATCCCCCAGAGAAAGGGAGATCCGGTTGTGTTTGACACCGATGAAAGGCCCATGGACCCCAGTGTGGAAAAAATGGCCAGGCTCAGACCAGCATTCAAGAAGGATGGCACAGTAACTGCCGGAAACGCCTCTGGTATTAATGATGCAGCAGCCGCGCTGCTTGTCATGTCAGGCAGTAAGGCTAAAGAACTCGGTCTGAAACCACTTGTAAAGATCAGGTCCTATTCTTCGGCTGCAATAGATCCCGCCTATATGGGTCTCGGGCCAATCCCGGCGGTAAGGAAAATTTTAAACAAGGAAAATCTTGCCATGAATGATTTTGGCGTGATTGAGCTGAATGAGGCATTTGCCTCCCAGGCCATTGCATGTATACGGGAACTCAAATGTGACATGGAAAAGACCAATGTGCATGGTAGTGGTATCTCAATCGGCCATCCCATCGGCTGCTCAGGGGCCCGACTTCTTGTAACCCTGATGGGAGAAATGCTGAGAAAAGACCATAGTCTCGGTCTGGCTTCACTGTGTATCGGTGGTGGCCAGGGAATGGCGGCCGTGTTAGAAAAACTGTAGTAGTTCACCGCAGAGACGCTAAGGCCGCAGAGAAAAATTAATTTAACTCAGCGTTCTTTGCGCCTCAAGAGAGCGAAGCGAACGAGCGGTGAACGGTTGCGAAAAAATTTAATAGGATCATCAATAGTCAATAGTCAATCGAAAATAGTCAATTAAAAAGGGGAGCGAAAAATGGCTTACGAGAACATTATTTTTGAAACAGAAGAAAACGTGGCGATTATTAAATTCAACCGGCCCAAGGCCCTGAACGCCATTAACCCGGCACTTTTGGCGGATGTGAGGGATGCGCTGGAAAAGATAGAGGCCGACCCGTCTGTGAAGGTGCTTATCCTCACCGGTGAGGGGGAAAAGTCTTTTGTGGCAGGGGCTGACATCTCACACATGGTTAATCTCTCTCCACTCCAGGCCAGGCTATTTTCAAAGGAGGGGCATGACCTCATGTTTAAACTTGAAAACCTTTCCATCCCGGTAATTGCCTGCGTGAACGGATTTGCACTCGGTGGGGGCACAGAGATTGCCATGGCATGCGATTTCATCTATGCCTCGGAAAATGCCAAGTTCGGTCAGCCTGAAATCAATCTTGGTATTATGCCCGGCTTTGGAGGGACCCAGAGGCTTTCCCGGCTTGTAGGAAAGGCCATGGCAAAAGAGCTTTGCATGGGCGGAGGCATGATCAGCGCCCAGGAGGCCAATGATATAGGGCTGGTTAACAAGGTGTTTCCTCCTGAAAGCTTGTGGGAGGAAACCATGAAAACAGCCAATCTGCTGGCATCTAAAGGAAAGGTATCGATGAGGGCCGTGAAGCAGTGTATTGATCGAGGTTTTGATGTGGATATGCGTACAGGCTGTTACATGGAAGCTGATGCCTTTGCGCTATGCATGGCCAGCCCGGATGGGAAGGAAGGGATGTCTGCATTTTTGGAGAAAAGAAAACCTGAATTCAAAGGGGGACTGCAATAAAATGGATTTTGCACCGACTGAAGAACAACAGATGGTCCGGGACATGGCCCGGCGGTTTGCAGAGACAGAGATCAAGCCCAAGGCCGCTGAACTGGATGAACGACATGAGCACCCGGCAGAGATCGTGAAGCAACTGGGTGAACTGAAAATGATGGGTATTGCTGTGCCAGAGGAATATGGTGGCGGGGGCATGGACTATGTGAGCTATGTGCTCGCCCTGATCGAAATATCCAAGGCATGCGCCTCAACCGGTGTCATCATGTCAGTCAATAACTCACTTTATTGCTTCCCTGTACAGGCCTACGGCACTGAGGAGCAAAAGAAGAAATATCTTTATCCCTGTGCCTCCGGTGAGAAGATTGGCTGCTATGGTCTGACCGAGGCAGGGGCGGGCTCGGATCCTGCCGGCATGCTCACAACGGCTGTCAAGGATGGAGATGAATGGGTCATAAACGGTGAAAAAAAGTTTATTACAAATGGCAATGTTTCAGGATATGCAGTGATAGCTGCAATCACTGAAAAGGGTAAAGGTTATAAAGGGATCAGTTCTTTTGTGGTCGATCTTGACAATACGCCCGGCTTCAAGGTTGGACGTTTGGAGGATAAACTTGGTATCCTGGCCTCAGGCACAGCAGAGCTGATTTTAGAAGATGCAAGGCTGCCAGCAGACGGACTCCTTGGAAACGAAGGAGAGGGATTCAGGCAGATGCTCACCACGCTCGATGGGGGCCGTATCGGTATTGCATCCCAGGCGCTTGGTATTGGCCGTGCAGTGCTTGAAGAGGCCCTCGAATACGCCAGGACTCGGGAGCAATTCGGTAAACCCATTACATCGTTTCAGGCCATTCAATGGAAACTGGCAGACATGGCCATGGAAATAGATGCTGCAGAGCTTCTGACCCTCAGGGCCGCCTGGTTAGAGGACCATAAAAAACCGTATGAAAAGGAAGCAGCCATGGCCAAGACATATGCCTCTGATGCAGCCATGCGGGCCTCCATTGAGGGCATCCAGATCCTTGGCGGATATGGTTACTGTAAGGAATATCCCATGGAACGACATATGCGAGACGCAAAGATATGCCAGATTTATGAGGGAACCAATGAAATCATGCGCCTTGTGATCGCAAAAAACCTTATTAGGAATTGACGATTGAATATTGAAAAAGCCGCAATCTCTCAATAAATTTGGGTAAAACACCTGGACTTACGCCTTCGCGGGAAGCCAGTAAAGTAGGGCGGCTCATTGAATTATCTCAACTTTTCGAGCTTTGCGATTAAATTCTTAAAACTCTTTGTAGGGTGGCTTGAGCCCCGCGGGACGTGGAAGTGGGTTTAGCTGTTGTAACATAATTTTGCGTACTTCCCATGATAAGTACACTATGTGACATTAGTCCCGCTTTCAGCGGGACTCAACGCACGTACTATTTGATAAATTTCATTGAGTTACATCTAACCGCACAGGTCGCAACTTTTAAAGAATTAGCAAAAAAACAAATTCAAAATCGTCATTCGATAATAGTCAATAGTTAATCGAAAATAGTCAATCGAAAGGGGTTCCCATGTCTTTGACATTTAACGAGAAGATTTTTGATGACATAAAAGATGGTTATAGAAAGTGGAAGGATAAGTTAGACAGGCTCTTTGCCTCCAAGCCGGAAAGGCTTGGTCGGTTTTCCACGGTTTCAGACCGGGAGATCAAGAGCCTTTATTCACCTGCAGAAATGAGGGACCAGGATTTTATGAGAGACCTTGGTTTTCCGGGTGAATATCCATTTACCCGGGGTGTCCAGCCCTCCATGTATCGAGGACGGCTCTGGACCATGCGAATGTTCGCAGGTCTGGGGAGCGCCAATGATACGAACGAACGCTTTCATCACCTGGTCAAAGAGGGCCAGACAGGGCTCTCCACGGCCTTTGATATGCCCACATTAATGGGGTATGATTCGGACTCACCCAAGGCCAGAGGTGAATGCGGAAAGTGCGGGGTGGCAATTGATACCTTAAAGGATATGGAAGACCTGTTTGATGGGCTTCCCATTGACAGGATTACTACCTCTATGACAATCAATCCACCTGCCCCAGTGCTCTGGGCTATGTATGTGGCTATGGCAGAAAAGAGGGGAATAGACAGGAAGGTTATTGGCGGTACCATCCAGAATGACATGCTCAAAGAATTTATCGCTCAGAAGACCTTTATGTGTCCACCAAAACCTTCTGTGCGTGTTATAGCTGATACAGTAGAATTTGGTACAAATGAGGTGCCTAAATGGAACACTATCAGCATCAGCGGGTATCATATCAGAGAGGCGGGGTCCACCGCGGTTCAGGAGCTGGCCTTCACACTCGCTGATGGCATCGCCTATACCCAGGCCGCCTTAGATCGAGGGCTTGATGTGGATGCCTTTGCGCCTCGGTTTTCCTTTTTCTTTAATTCCCACCTTGACTTCTTTGAAGAAATTGCCAAGTTTCGGGCGGCAAGACGTATGTGGGCAAAGATCATGAAGGAAAGATTCAAGGCCAAAGATCCCCGCTCCTGGTGGCTGAGGTTTCATACACAGACAGCAGGCTGCTCACTCACTGCTCAGCAACCTTACAACAATGTCATCAGGACGTCGCTTCAAGCGTTGGCTGCTGTTATGGGCGGCACACAGTCCCTGCACACCAATTCCCTGGACGAGGTATTGGCTATACCTACCGAAGAGGCGGCTACCATTGCTCTCAGGACCCAGCAGATTATTGCAGAGGAATCCGGGGTGGCCAACACCATTGATCCTCTGGGGGGATCGTATTTTGTAGA
The DNA here is from genome assembly GCA_030589225.1 of Desulfobacteraceae bacterium. Lineage (GTDB taxonomy): Bacteria > Desulfobacterota > DSM-4660 > Desulfatiglandales > Desulfatiglandaceae > 4484-190-2. The sequence goes on from JAUUWD010000175.1 coordinate 4,329, forward strand.
GGCGCTCACAAACGAGCTGGAGGAGGAGGCATTTGAGATTATCCGGAGAATAGATGATATGGGCGGTATGCTCTCTGCAATTGAAAAGAATTATCCACAGCAGGAGATTGCTGACGCGGCTTACCATTACCAGAGACAGGTCGATGGAAAGCAAAAGACAGTGGTTGGGGTCAATAAATATGTGACCGAAGAGGACATTCCGGTCGAAATTCTCGAAATAGATGAGGAGCTTGAAAGACAGCAGATCGAAAAGACTAACCGGATTAAAAATGAGCGCAATAACAAAATGGCTAATGAATGCCTTGAAAGGGTAGGGGAGGCTTGTGCGGGAGATCAAAATGTTATGGAGCCGCTCATAGAGGCAGTCAAGAGCTACGCTACGCTCCAGGAGGTGTGTGACGTTTTCAGACAGGCTTTCGGTGAATACCGGGATCCGGGTATCTATTAGGATTGACTATTTTCGATTGACTATTGACTATTGAAAACCCCAATCGACAATAGTCAATAATCAATAGCCAATCAATTTAGGGGGATTATGGTACACAAGAGAAGAATAAGGGTAATGGTGGCAAAGCCGGGTCTTGACGGGCACG
>JAUUWD010000228.1 GCA_030589225.1 Desulfobacteraceae bacterium
AATCCAGTTTATGGAAAAACGTATAGACAAAAAGTATCCTGAGAATATAGTCCGCATGGGTATCTTTCAGGTGATGGAAGGAAGGCGGGTATTTGAGGACCTAAGCGTTGAAGAAAACCTCATTGCCGGCGGTCATACCACTAAGAGCAGAACCAAAATGAAAGAGGCCATGCGTATAGTTTACGGCTTTTTTCCAAGGCTTAAAGCCCGCAAGAATGTGCTGGCCGGTTATACCAGCGGTGGGGAACAGCAGATGCTGGTGATTGGCAGGGGGCTGATGGCTGCGCCCAGACTCATGCTATTGGACGAACCCTCCATGGGCCTTGCGCCCCTGTTGGTTGGGGAGATTTTTGGGATCATCCAGCGCATAAATAAGGAGGAAGGGGTTAGCATTCTTTTGGTAGAACAAAACGCACGCCTGGCTCTTTCCATTGCGAGCCATGGCTATGTTATGGAAAATGGTCGAATCGTTTTGGATGACACAGTTGACAAGCTCAAGGAAAATGCCGACGTAAGAGAATTTTACCTGGGCCTTACCGAAGTGGGTAAAAAGAAAAGTTACCGCGGTGTGAAACACTATAAGAGAAGAAAGAGGTGGTTGACATAAAAAAACTTAATCCCGACCATATGGCAGCCGTTATCAAAACCATAAATACCTGCCCCTATTTCACCTTGCTCTCCGTGGAGATCCGGTCTCTCGGTTGGGGTGAATCCCATCTGGAAATGAAAGTTCAGGAAAAGCATCTCCAGCCTTATGGGATGGTGCATGGAGGTGTTTGTGCCTCACTGGTGGATGCGGCAGCATTCTGGGCTGTCTATCCCCAGATGTCAGAGGATATTGGTTTAACCACCGTTGAGATAAAGCTCAATTACCTCGCGCCGGTTTCTGATGGCCGTCTGATTGCCAGGGGCAAAAGCATCAAGGGTGGAAAGACCATCTGCCTGAGTGAGGCATCTATTGAAGATGATAAGGGGAATCTTGTTGCACACGGCACTTCTACAATGATGGTGCTCGATTCACTAAAGATCCAGGGCCAGTCCCACTTCCCTTCCAAGTTCCTGGACTAATCAGGATGTATGGGAAAAGGGTAAAGATTACTGATGTGTTGAATTTTCAAACATAATTTCCCTGATAAGACTTACAAGCTTTTTCGAGTTTTGCCTTACTATGCCTCCTGAAATATCGAGGATATCGAATTTTTGTTTTTGATGTTTCATGGTTTTCTTGTGATATAAACTCCTAATTAATGTCATTCCTTACAGATTTTTTTCAATGTCAAGTATAAGTCTTTCAAGTTCCAGCAAACTGTCAATCGTATAAGAGGCTTTCATTAATGTCATAATCTCTTTTTTGGAATAATTTTTAATAAAATAGGTCTTCATTGGTTCTGATTTCAAGGCGTTTTCAAAGGCCCCTTCAAGGGTTTCATTTGAATGTTGGCCTCTACTTATTTTTACTGTAATCATCCCAAGTCTATTTGCCCCGAAAATGTCCTCCCAATAACGATCTCCGACCATGAGAGCATAAGAAAATTGATAGCCGATGTCTTTTTGCGATTGAAGCCAAAGATATGGAAAAGGCTTGGCCTTTATTTTGTCATATGTAGAATAAAAGTAATGCCCCTGGACCTTCAGGGCTTCATCGTATTTGGAGAAAAAGTGGCTCAAGCCCAACCTGACGATCTTGCCCGCCTGTTTCAAGGGTGGACCATTAGAAATGATAGCCAGAGGATACTTGTTGTACAAGACACTTAGGGCAAGATTGGTTTCAGGAGCGCTGGTCATGGTCCCGATTTTACAATCCCAGTATTTCTCTATACCCGCGGCAATAATCAGAGGATCATATTTCTTATTGAAATAAAAACATAATTCATTGAAATGAGTTTTTGCATTTGAATTAAGAAAGCGAATTTCAATAAGCTTTTGCAATGCCTCATCAAGGCCTGCTTTCAGCCCTGTTTGCATCATTGCCTTGACAGACATACGAAGGGCTGTTTCCAGGAACTCGGAAGGGATATAAAGAACTGAGTCAAGGTCGAAATTGATACATTCTATTTTTCTTTTCATTTTAATGATCAACCGATGGCGGTCTTTACCGCTTCAGCTATCTGTTTACAGTGTTTTTCGGTAATATCATCGCTCTGCCCCTCAACCATGACCCTGCACATGTTTTGTGTGCCGGAATAGCGAACCAGTACACGACCCTGATCGCCCAGTTCACTTTCAACCTGCCTGATCGCCTCGACAACCTGTGGCAATGTGGTTATTTCCGGTTTGCTATTGACTTCAACATTTATGAGCGCCTGGGGGTATATGTCCATCATGGCGGCCAGCTCGGAAAGGGGTTTCCCTTCCTTTATCATGGCAGCGACTAATTGTATGGCAGCAAGTACGCCATCTCCCGTAGTGTGGTGGTCTAAGAATATCATGTGACCCGAATTTTCTCCCCCGATCACCGCACCCATCTTTTGCATGTCCTCCAAAACATAGCGATCCCCCACCCTGGAGGCATAGTAATTGAAGCCATATTTTTTGCAGGCAAGGGTGAGGCCAAGATTGCTCATCACGGTGCTGACAAGAAGGTCGTTACTTAATCTGCCCTCGTCTTTGAGTACTTTGGCGCAAATAATAAGGGTCTGATCGCCGGTAATAGTACGGCCTTTTTCATCCACGGCGATCAGGCGGTCACCGTCACCGTCAAAGGCGAGACCAATGTTTGCGCCGGTTTCCACCACCATTTTTTCAAGGCTCCGGGTATGCTGGGATCCGCAATTGTCGTTGATGTTGAGGCCGTCAGGATTATTATTGATAACCGTAACATCGGCTCCCAGTTCTGTAAACGCGGCTGGTCCCACCTTGTAGGTGGCGCCATTAGCCGTATCAAGGACGATCTTCATGCTTTCCATTGAAAGGTGCCGGGGAAAGGTGTTTTTAAGGAATACTATGTACCGGCCTTGTGCATCTTCCATACGGTAAGAGCGACCCATATCTTTGGCAGGTGACACCATTTCAGGTAGTTTACCGTTTAGAATGAGGTCTTCTATCTCCTCTTCCTGTTCGTCGGAGAGTTTGAAACCGCTGCCGGAAAATATCTTTACGCCGTTATCCTGAAAAGGGTTATGTGACGCAGAAATGACGATACCTGCATCAGCGCGCATACTTTCAGCAATAAAAGCGATGCCGGGAGTGGGAAGCACGCGGACAAGATAAGAGATGCCTCCCATAGAACTGATACCCGCTTCGAGTGAGCTCTCCAGCATATACCCGGAAATGCGGGTGTCTTTGCCGATGATCACCCGGGTCTTATGCCCGGGTTTCTTGAATATTTTGGCCACTGCCTGACCAACAGAAAACGCGATCCCCGCATCCATCGGATAACGGTTTGCCTCTCCTCTGATTCCGTCTGTGCCGAATAGTTTGCCCATAGATTATTCCTCATTGTTGGGGATGTTAGCGGCTATTTTTTTAAAAATGCCTAATAATGGCAGTATCTCTTTTGTCCGAAGGCAAAGCTCATTGATTATTCTGTCAAGCCAGCGCGTGCCCCGCTGCGATATCGACCCGGCAAGGCTTTGAACAACATCTATATAATTTCCTCCATGGTCTTTGCTGTGGGCATGAAACCCGTCAAGGAAACGGTTGCGAATGTCCACACCCGTCCTGGATATGATTTCGGGGTTGAAGAGTTCAGCAACTTGCGTGATATTATTGCAAAACTCCCGTTTACCCGATGTTGACGTGCCCGATTCTTTTTTCCCAAGGGATCCGGCTATGTTGTTCGCCATGGCCGTGAGCTGCTTGATACGTTCCTCTTTAGCGAATATTATTTTGTCGAGCGCTCCGTTATAAATAAGCTCGCCGAACTCTTGCCGGCGGAAAAACATATGTCTTACATGAACATACCATTGTTCCAATGCCATGAGATTTGCCAGATAGATTATATTGTTTTCTATCACGCGGGAAATAAGCGGGTATGACTTGGGAATGAAATCGATAATTTTCCCTCGGTGGGTTTTCCCGATTATTAATTTGTTGTCCCTTGTTACATCATTGCTAAGAATTGTGCCTGCGGCCACTATGTTGCCGTAACCCATCCGCACAGGCCCCACCATGCCTCCCTGACCGCCAAGGAAAATGGGTGACTGGTTGAGCATAACGCCCCTCGGGACATCACCTATGAGGGAGGCGGTGGTTTTATCGCTGTCAG
>JAUUWD010000104.1 GCA_030589225.1 Desulfobacteraceae bacterium
GGTTTACAGGGAGATCCCAAGAGCGGCGGCAGACTTTGTCCCAAAGGTGCGGCAGCGGCCAAGCATGTCTATTCTGCATACAGGCTGAAAGCCCCTCTCATTAAGGAGAATGGCCGTTTCCGAAAGGCCACATGGGATGAGGCCTTAGACCGAGTTGTTGAAGGAATAAAGAGTATCGAGCAGGGAAAACTCGGTTACATGAGGGGGAATGACTGGGCCAATTCGATTCACGAGGCCCTGTTTGACCATTTAGGTTGTCCCAAGACCACTCATAGGCCCATGTGCGATAATGCCAACCGCATGGCCAATGAGAAAAACCTGAATGATAAAAGACCATGGATAAACTATCAGGAATCTGATTATATCCTACATTTCGGTATGAATGAGCTGGCCAGTTCTTACAGCCAGCGCAAGACAGCCCAACTGCGTTCAGCCTTAAAACGTGGCGCCAAATTAGTGGTCTTTGACCCGCGACTCTCAGATACCGCAAAGGCGGGCACTGAATGGATTCCGATTAAACCTGATACAGATGCTGCAGTTGCTTTGGGTATGGCCTATGTAATCATGAAAGAAGAGCTTTATGACAAGGAATTCGTTGAAAACTGGACCCACGGGTTCGAGGAATTTAAGAAAAGGGTAATGGGCGACGAGGATGGCGTTGCCCGGACTCCGGAGTGGGCAGGCAAGATATGTGGGGTGCCATCCGAGACCATCGAGCGCATCGCAAGGGAATTCGCCATGGCCAAGCATAAGGGTTGTATCTCCTGGACCGGTCTGGCACAGAGCCCCAACGGCATGTATGGTACTGCGGCAATCCAGGCACTCAATGGTCTTTGTGGCACCTTCGACGCTCCAGGCGGGCCAGCCCTGCCTTTCAAGCGCAAACTGAAACCGGTCTGGGGTGAAGGTCAGGAGAAGCCTGCTGCAACTGATGCTCCCAAACTGAATAAATTCGGTATCTGGTCTGGCTGGGCCCCGGCGTATCTGCTTGAGGACGTTGAGGCCGGAAAGCTTAAAGGTATGATCAATTATTTCGGTGATCCGGTGCTCTCCTGGGGAAACCAGGAGGCCATAACCAAGGCCATTGAAATGATGGACTTCAAGGCTTCTATTGAGGCATATATGTGCAACACAGCGGTGCTTTGCGACGTGATACTGCCCGATGCCACCTGGCTGGAGCAGAGCCAGGTAAAGGCTGACTGGCTTTATGAGGCCTTCATTGCCTACTATGCTGAGGTGGTAAAGCCCATGTATGATTCAAAGCCCATGTGGTTGATCACAAAGGAATTGGCCAACAGGCTCGGTCTTGGCAAATACTTCCCCTGGGACAATATTGAGGAGGCAGAGCGTAATCAGTTGGCCGGAACCCCCTGGTCTTACGACGAACTCAAGGAGAAAGGGTTCATTATCACCGATGAATCTGAGTACTACAAGTATAAGAAGTGGGGATCTTTTAATGTGCCTGACGGCTACGGGTCTTCAGGTAAGACCTCCACGGGGAAGTACAATTTTTTGAATACTGTAGCCGAGGAGAAAGGTATAGACCCGCTTCCCGACTATAAGGAGCCTGATCTTGATTTGGCACCGGATGATGAGTACCCTTTTATATTCGGGAATTTTCGGATTTTTGAGCATGAGCACTCCTCCACCTTTAGCAACGTCCAGCTTATGAAGATACACGGCACCAATCCATTGTGGATCAATATGCTGGATGCCCAGGAACTGGGAATAGAAGAGGATGACAAGGTGCGACTTAGGTCCCCCTGGGGAGAGGTGGAGATAAAAGCCAAGCCCACCTGGGGTATCATGCGGGGAGTCCTTGCTTCGGGCGGTGGTTTTGGGCACATCCGCGGTCTGGAAGGCGATCCAAAATTTCCGCAGTTCGGCGGGGTAAATACGCCGGGGATCATGAAACCCAATTGCACCGAGAACGTTGGTGGAACACCGTTGTTCAAGTATATTAAGACAAGGATAGAAAAGATTTAGTAGATCGTTTCAGTAAAGCCTCTCTGCCCATTGGGTAGGGAGGCTTTTTTTGTGGGATTCTATTTTTGACAGTAATGATCCTCTTCCTTAAGAGCAAAAATTAGAATTGCTGTAACACTTCCCGTTTATCTTGTTGAACCCTGTTTTTTGTGTTAATATTTAATAAAAATTAATGAAATATGCTATAAGTTGTAGACCTCGTTGAGTAGTTGAGTAGTTGAGTGGTTAAGTGGTTGAGTAGGGAAATAATTACTATTATTTCCAGATGTTATAACTTTTCAAACCCTGCCCGCCATCGCTCTCGCTCAGGCGAGGCGGGCGGGACAGAATGTCCAATTTTCAAGCAAATAATGGATATGAACATTATAACAACAACTCAACTACTTAACCACTTAACGAGATCTGAGGTTGAGTGATGGGGGATAACAAATGAAAATTGTAATAGTCGGTGCAGGGGCCATTGGAAGGTTTTTCGGGGGTATGTGGGGCAGGGGAGGCCATGAAGTGGTCTTTGTGGAAAAGGACCCTGAAGTAGTGAAGGTCGTCAACGAAATTGGAATACAGTTTATGGAGCTTGGGGACGCAAAAAGCGATGCCTATCCGACTGTCCAGGCCGGGGCTACTACCGAAGGTGGCTCCATAGACTCCTGTGACCTGAGCATCCTGGCAGTCAAGGGATACACTACCGCGGCCGCTACAAGAAGCATAAGCCATTTAGTGAACAGCCGTGCTCCCATCCTCACTATTCAGACGGGCCTGGGGAATATCGAGACCATGGCTGAGATAGTGGATAAAGAGAATATTCTCGGAGGTGTGACATTCCATGGGGCAACCTCCCTGCACGGTTCAAAGGTCAGGCATGCGGGATTGGGTAAGACCCTGATCGGCGAACTGAATGGGGGTAAGAGGGAGCGCGTGGAACTGGTGAAGGAGGCCTTTGACGAATCCGACATCCAAACTACGGTATCTGCCAATATAATAGGGCATATCTGGGCAAAGGGGTTGGTTTATTCGGCCATAAACCCTCTGACTGCTATCCTCAGGCTAAAAAACGGTCAACTGGTTGAGAAGATGGAATCCATAGCCCTGGCCAAGCGGCTTATCGATGAAGGAAAGCTGGTGGCCCAGGCCTATGCTGTTCAGTTGCCCCAGGACGATCTTTACGACTGGCTTCTGGAGGTTTGCCGCAATACGGCTGAGAATCTCTCGCCCATGCTGCAGGATATCTTGAACAGCAGGACCACCGAGATAGAGGCCTTAAATGGGGCCATCTATTCAATGGGGAAGCATAAGGGGATTGCAGCCCCCATTCACCAGACCATGACAGACATGATCCGGTTGCTTGAAAAATGGGGAACGGGTCGTGAGTTTGGAATTTGATGAAGATTCAATATACAAAACACCCGCAAAAAGGAGGGTAAAAGATGGATGAAAAGCCGGACAGAAGGTATTATCTTAAACATTTCAAAGCTATTAGTCACGCTATTTCAACATATGAAGACCTCAATACGCTGATTAATCATCTTGCTGAAGGTACGAGTCGAGCATTTAAGGCCAAGGGGTGCAGTCTCATGCTCCTGGATGAGAGGGAAAATCAACTATTTCATGTGGGAAGCTATGGGATCAGCGAGGAATATATTAGCAAAGGGCCAGTAATGGTGAAAGACAAGTACTGTGCCGTATGCACGGGGGAGCCTGTTTTTATTGAGGACATGCAGAATAACCCCCTGGTTCAATATCCCAAGGCCGCAGCCAGGGAAGGAATAGTTTCTATGTTATCTATTCCCATCAAATGTCGAGGAGCAATAATCGGCATATTAAGAACCTACCATGGCGAACCCCGGGTATACCATGAAGACGATATTGATTCTTTGTGTGTACTGTGTGGGCTTCTGGGATTGGTTATCGAGAACAACGGACTGAGGAATTTCCTTGAGCAGGTGAAGGTGGGCCTGGGAAGTCTCCCGCTCCGAATGCTGGAGGGATTATAGCGTGTGGAAGGGCGTCTCTTCACAGATACTACGGAAATTTTCTCCATAGATTATGGGGATATCATCCAAATCGGCGAAAAACGATATACAGTGACAGGCCACGAGCGTGAACGTCGATTTGGCATGGAGGATCCCAAGTTCTGGGTAAAGAGGGCTATTGATTCCGACACAGGGGAGAAGAAGATTCTGAAGCTCTCTTTTCTTGAGTCGTTTGAAACCCATTTTGGCAACGTCAGTGTGAGATGCTTTAGAAATCCTAAAAAAGAAGCAGATATTTTGGAACTCGTCAGGGATCATCCTTATTTCATGAATGGAACAGCACTTAGAGATGAAAAAGACAATATTATCCGTATATTAGATATAGTGCCAGGACCAAATTTTTTTCTTTATATTGATTCGCTCAGCATGGCCTATGAGACTTATTTTACGAAAGTACTGCCGGATATCTTAAAAAAATTAATAAAGGCATTTGAAGCAATCCGCTTTCTTCATATTCATGGATTCAAGCACGGAGACATCAGAAATGATCATATAATAATAGATCGTGATACAGGAAACTATGTTTGGATAGACTTCGATTATGATTATGAAACAAGTGAAAATCCATTCGGGCTGGATGTCTTTGGGTTAGGAAACATTTTGATTAATGCAATTGGAAAGGGGTTTCACAATATTCATATGATACTGAATGATACGATGACTTACGGAGACTTGAAAGATCGTCTTGAGCCAGGAGATTTCTCCATAATACATAAGAGGAGATTCATTAATCTACGCAAACTCTACCCGGACATCCCCAAACCTCTGAATGATATTCTAATGCACTTCTCAAGAGGTGCGGGTATATACTACGAATTTGCGGAAGAAATCATTGAGGATCTAAACAGGTGTCTATACTCGATTTTTGAATAACAGGAGGAAAACTTTGAAAAATTCGATCCTTGTGTCAATGAACGATTCTGTAGCCTCCAGGGCAGCGTTGGATTTTCTTGCCCGTCTGGCATTCTGTCCTGAAGATTGCAATATTACGTTGCTTCATCTGTTCAGAAAAACATCGGCCAGCGAGGAACTCATGGGTAAGAAGTTCACTGATGAACAGCCAACAAGATTTATGGCCGTTTTACAAAAAGCCAAGGACAAACTAATCGAATTCGGATTCAATCCCAACAACATCGAAGTAGAGATGGTGACGCAGCCTTACGCAACCATTACAGACGGAATTATTGACCAGTTCAAGAAAAAGCATTTCGACATGGTGGTGATCGGCCGTAAGAGGATGTCCAAGGCCGAGGAGTTTGTGATGGGTGATGTAAGCGTTAAGCTTGTCAGAGCCCTTGAAGGGGCGGCTGTTTTAGTTGTCACATCCGATTAGGCCAAAGTTTATTTTTAAATATACAATATTCAATCGAAAATATTCAATAGAAGGAGGATATGCCAATGAGACGGAAAAACCAAATGATTATAAGAGGTTTGCTAAGTGTTTTGCTTGCCGTATTCGTGGTGTCCTGCGCCTCGATCCCTGAGTTAAAAGTCCTGTATAAGCTTCCAGCACCATCGAACGATTTAAAGGGCAAAAAAATCTTTCTGGCGGTTGAAGATGCACGGAAGACAAAGGAGCTTTTTGATGAAGGAGCGAAACAGGAATTTGGAAATTACATTGGAAATATCTCTTTGAGTGTGGCCCGGTATAATGAAACGGGCTTTAAGATCGGCCCTTTTCAACTTCCGGCAATGGTGAAGGAAGGGTTTAAAAAAAGGCTGGAGAACGCAGGGTTAGAGGTCCTTTCAGAACGATCCCATGGAGAACCGCAAATGTTAATTGTCATTAACAGGTTCATTCTTGATCTTGTGGATCGGACCTGGATAGTTAAAATGAGCTATGAGGCTAAGCTAATGAAAGATGGGGCAATCCTTGCAGCACATATTATTGAAGGCGAGGCTGAGCGCGTCAAAGTGATTGGTCGTGGTGATGCTGACAAAGTAACGGGAGAGATATTTACAGATATGATAAACAGGCTGGATTTATTAAGATTGTTTCGGCAGGCCAAGTTATTCTGACATAGAAGCCCTGGTCCTCCCCCGCCTAGCGGGATCTTCGATGGGCCAGTTCAGAGGCCAGATGGCTTTACCTCAGAGCTTTACGTTTAGGAGTAATGGAGAACTGTAGTATTGGAAAAAAATAAGCGGTTGCGAGTTGCGCGTTGCGGG
>JAUUWD010000184.1 GCA_030589225.1 Desulfobacteraceae bacterium
GGCTTCATTTTGATTCCGGAGGATCCGTAAATCTGAAAGGTGATCCACCTGCCAGGGCCCGGGTCATATTTAGTGCGGCAGGGCAGAAAATCCACTGGCAGGGTTTTGTATCCAGAACTAAGGGACAGATGGAAGAAACTACCCGCACCTTGCCGGTAATAATAGAAATAAAAGATAGTCATCCCGGAACCGGACATCCGCTCATGCCAGGGATGTTTGTCACGGTGGAAATCGTAGGAAAACGAGTGGATGATCTGTATCTCCTTCCCCGGGAGGCGGTTCATGAAGACAATAGCGTTTACGTGGTGGACGATGGCAAAGTACACATCAAGTCTGTCAAGATATTCAGGCGTGTGGACAATCAGTTGTACGTCAAAGAGGGGATTGAAGAAGGAGATCAAATCATTACACGTTTTCCTGGTGTCGCTACAGAGGGAATGAAGGTGCGCATAAAACCGAAGTCTGACCAAACGGGAGCATCAGGATGAAATCGCTTGCCCGATGGTCTGTTGAACACAGGGTCACGGTCAATCTGCTGATGGTCTTAGTGATCATCATGGGCCTTTTGGCGCTGACACGCATGACGCGGGAGGTATTTCCCCAATTCTCCCTGGATAGGATCTATATCCGGGTGGTTTACCCGGGTGCCAGCCCAGAGGAGATCGAAGAAGGAATCATCGTCAAGATCGAAGAAAAGATACAGTCTGTCGAGGGGATTAAAAAAATTATTTCCAAGGCACAGGAAGGGATTGGCACTATTCTTCTGGAACTGAAAGAGGATGTGGGCGACGCACAGAAGGTTCTCGATGATATTAAGACCCAGGTCGATACCATAGACACTTTCCCCGAGGAGGCGGAGACACCCCTGATTAGGGAGGTCACATTCATGGAAGAGGCCATCAACATCGCCATCTACGGAAATGTATCCGAATTGGCCCTTCGCAAGGTGGCAGAGAAGGTCCGGGAGGATCTCTTGACCTTCGATAACATCTCACAGGTGAACCTTGCCGGGGTCCGGAAATACGAGATCTCTATTGAAATATCCGAAGAGAATCTAAGACGTTACAGGCTGACCTTTGATCAGATTGCAGCCGCTGTGAGAACCGGAAGTCTCGACCTTCCAGGCGGGGTTATTAAGGCTGCCGGGGGCGAGGTGCTGATTCGAGTGAAAGGACAGCGATATACGGGAAAGGATTTCGAAGAAATCCCCTTGATCACGCTTGCCGATGGCACAATTATCCGTTTAGGTGATCTGGCTGATGTCATAGACGGATTTCAGGATACAGAGCAAAAGGGCCGTTTCAATGGCCAGCCTGCCGCCCTGGTCCAGGTTAGAAAAACGCGAGACGAAGATCTTATCAACATCGCCCGCGTGGTGCATAGCTACATCCAGGAAAATGCACATAAACTTCCCCCTGGGATCAGTATGGCACCATGGGGTGACTTATCTCTCATTGTTCAAGACCGGATCGATCTCCTGGTGAGAAACGGGATCCAGGGAATCATCCTGGTCTTTATCTGCCTTGCCCTGTTTCTACGCATTGGCCTGGCCTTCTGGGTGGCACTCGGCATCCCGATTTCTTTTATGGCCGCTTTTTACGTGCTCTACTGGATGGGTGAAAGCATCAACATGATGTCCCTCTTTGCGTTTATCATGACTCTCGGTATCCTTGTGGATGATGCCATCATTATTGGGGAAAACATTTACGCCCATTATGAGAGAGGCGAACCCCCCATCCGGGCCGTCATCGAGGGTATGGGGGAAGTGGGGGTGCCTGTGCTCATGGCGGTTAGTACGACCATTGTCGCATTCATGCCGTTGCTCTATGTCAGTGGTATTATGGGAAAATTCATGAAAATCCTTCCAATAGCCGTGATTACTATCCTCGCGGTTTCCCTTTGGGAGGCCTTTGTCATCCTTCCTGCACACCTTGCCGGGACCCTGGAACGTGACTCTCGTAAGACCGTAAAAAAGAAAAGATGGCACACACGGTTTCTGGATCGGATCCAGGACGGCCTTCAGTACACCATAAAGCACATATACGCTCCCACACTCACTCGCGTCATAAAAAACCGCTATTTCAGTCTCGTTGTGGGTCTGGGTGTGCTGATTATCATCTTTGGGCTGGTCAGGGGCAGACATGTTCCTTACGTTGTGTTTCCCAAGCCTGCCAGTAATTACATCCAGGTGCAAATGAGTTATCCCCTGGGCACACCGGCCAGTTTAACGGATGCAACAATCAAGAGAATCGAAGGCGTGGTGCCACAACTGAACCAGGAGTTTTCCGGGGAAAAAACGGATGGCAAAGATATTGTCCTTCACTCTTTCGGCCTTACGGGGATTATTTCCAGTCCCGGCTTTGGAGGCACTGAAACAGGAGGGCACGCGGGGCAGGTTTTTCTGGAACTCCTCCCTGCCGAGGAACGCTCCGTTACGGTGACCGAGGTGGTCAATCGCTGGAGAGAACTGGTGGGTGAAATCCCTGGTACAGAGAGGCTTGCCTTTTCGACACTTACCGGCGGTCCTGGAGGGAATCCCATTGAAATTCAACTGATAGGCCGTGATTTTGTGGAACTGAAAAAGGCGGCCAATGAACTCAAATCTGAGATAGCACGATATCAGGGTACATTTGACATTACAGACAATTTCAAACCCGGCAAATTAGAAATTAAAATGAAGGCCAAGGATTCTGCCCGGCCACTGGGGATCACCCTGGCTGGCCTGGCAAGGCAAGTAAGACAGGCCTTCTATGGAGAGGAAGCAGTCCGCCTCCAGCGGGGACGAGATGATGTCAAGGTTATGGTTCGTTACTCTGAACCGGAACGACGCACCTTGGGAACCATTGAAGAAATGCGGATCCGCGATCCTGTGGGGCATGAGGTGCCGTTTGGAGAAGTGGCAGAGGTAGCCTATGGGCGCGGTTACTCTGTAATAAACAGGATCAACCGGCAGCGCCAGATTACCGTCATATCGGATCTGGATGAGGGCGTTGCCAATGCGGAGCGTATCCTCACGGACCTGAGCAGCAGTTTTCTTCCTGATCTGATGAGCCGTTATCCCGGGGTAAGGTATTCTTTTGAAGGGCAGAGACAGCGATCCAACGAGTCTGTAGGTAGCTTGTTCAGGGGATATATCATTGCAATCCTGGTGATCTATGTCCTGCTGGCGACTCAGTTCCGTTCCTATGTTCAACCCGTCATTGTCATGGTGGCCCTGCCTTTTGGCATGGTGGGTGCCGTCCTGGGGCACCTGATAATGGGCTTGCCCATTACGCTTTTGAGCCTTTTGGGCGTGGTGGCCCTTTCGGGCATTGTGGTCAATGACTCCATCCTCCTGCTGGATTTTGTCAATCGGGCAATACGGAAAGGAACGCCCACGAGGCAGGCTGTGGAAGAATCGGGCAAGGCCAGATTCCGCCCTGTCATCCTAACTTCCCTGACCACCATTGCCGGCCTTCTACCCCTCTTAATGGAAAGGAGCTTTCAGGCACAATTTCTTATTCCCATGGCTGTAAGCATTTCCTTTGGGTTGCTGGTGGCTACCGTGTTGACTCTCCTTTTAGTGCCGGCACTCTACCTGATTGTGGTGGATGTTAAGTCTTTCTCAAGGCGGTTGTTTGGCTTGAATTCAGGCAATATCCAGCAACCAGAGGCGCCCAAGTAAGAATTCGGGCATAGAGAACCCGACTCTTGTTATCCCAAGAGGGGATTTGCCTTTTTGGAAATTCAATGGCTTATGGAGTAGTGGAGTATTGGAGTGATGAATTGTTGGAAATTGCAAAACACAAACGAACTACAATTAACAAAATTCGAAATAACAAACGGTTTTGATTGAATAGACGGAGCGAAGCGACTCCTTAACTTTAGGCACTTCAAACTTTAGTTCACTTTAGTCACTTTTCCGGTTTATCCGGGTTAGGTTTAAAGGATAGCAATATGAGTTTATACAAAATACATCCTATTGTAATGGGAACGAAAATTTTTGATAAAGGCATGATGACTTACCAGCATGACTATGGAAAAACGTATACGATCCCTATCTATTGCTGGTATTTAGAAGGGGGGGATAAAAAAATAATTGTTGACACAGGTGAAATGAGCCCCATCCAGTCTGAGGATAGAGAGAAAGCCATCGGTGGAAAAATTTATAAGTTTGAAGAAGGATTAGGTTTATGGGGTTTATCACCGGAAGATATCGATATCGTTATTCATACTCATCTTCATAACGATCACTGTGAGAATGATTATAAATGTGAGAATGCAACATTTTTTGTTCACCAAAATGAACTGAAACGAATACACGATCCTCATCCTTTGGATTTTCGTTATTTGGAAGACTATATTTTGGAAGTTGAAGAAAGCGGACAGATTGAGCTTGTAAGCGAAGATCAAGAAATTCTTCCAGGCATTAGTGTTATTCATACCCCTATTCATACAGATGGAGGTTTAACGGTACTAATAGAAACATCTCAGGGGAAAGCTGCTATTACGGGGTTTTGTGTGATAATGGAAAACTTCTATCCTCCAAAAGAAATCAAGGCAATGGAAATGGATGTTATTCCCCCAGGAACCCATGTTAATACATATGAATCATACGATATAATGCTAAAGATCAAAGAAATGGCCGATATTTTATTGCCGCTTCATGAACCAAAGTTTGCTTCTGTTGAAGAGATACCCTAAACATAAAAAATACACTATGGGACACATTATTGGCTATATTGAATAACTCATATGCGGTTTTTTGGAAATTACAATTGATTGGTAGCGTTAAGAAAAGATGTGGAAGTATAATCTTCGTTATGCCGGGATAT
>JAUUWD010000351.1 GCA_030589225.1 Desulfobacteraceae bacterium
CATATTTCGCCTGCCGAATCCCATCAGGTCGGGAAACCCTGGATGGGCACCCAGTGCCACCCCGTGTTGCTTGGCAATAGAGATTGTGTGCTTCATGACGGCTGGATCACCTGCGTGAAATCCGCAAGCGATGTTGGCTGAACTTATTAGGGGAATAACCTCTTCGTCCAGTCCCAGTTTATACCTGCCGAAACTTTCTCCCACATCGGAATTGAGGTCAATTTTGTTTTTTTTCTCTCATCAGTTACCTCCTTATAGGTGCTCATAGTCTGACACTGTAATTCTATAACGTATTTGCACCGCAGCTCACAAATCCAGCTCGTATTCCTTGATCTTACCGATCAGCATTGGTCGGCTGACTTCCAGGATCTTGGCGGCCTGTGTGCGATTCCCATTAGTGAGTTTGAGGGCCTTTTCGATAAGATTTCGCTCCATCCATTTGGAGGCTTTTTTTATAGAAAGGTCCTCGTCAGACCCAAGGTAGGGGGGAAGCATTTGAGCTTTCATCATATTTTCAGGGAGCTCGGCGGGTGAAATCCATTTGCCAGGTGCAAGCAAAATGGCCCTTTCGATGACGTTTTCCAGTTCCCGGACATTGCCCGGCCAGGTGTATTCAATTAAAATAGGCATCGCTTCAGAAGAAAGCCCCTGAATATTTTTTTTCAGTTTCTTATTGAAAATGTCGATAAAATAACCAACGAGAAGGGTAATGTCTCCGCGTCTCTCTCTCAATGGGGGCAGATGAATGGTCATGACATTAAGCCTGTAAAATAGGTCTTCGCGGAATCTGCCCTCCTTTAGTTCCTCCTCCAATACTTTTGACGTTGCCGCAATAACCCTGACATCGATTTTCTTAGAGCCAACATCCCCCAGGGGTGTGATTTCTTCTTCCTGAAGAACGCGCAAGAGCTTTACCTGCAAAGACGGGGGCATTTCTCCGATCTCATCCAGGAAAATAGTCCCCTTGTCAGCCTCCTCAAAGTGTCCTTGTTTGTCCTTTACAGCGTCTGTGAATGCGCCTTTTTTGTATCCGAACAATTCACTTTCAAGGAGATTTTCCGGGATACCTCCGCAGTTAATACTTACCATTGGCCCGGATGCTCTGGGGCCGTCTGCATGTATGGCCCTGGCAAACAACTCCTTTCCGGTACCGCTTTCTCCGGTGATAAGCACCGTGGTCTTGTGTTCAGACACCTTATTGACAAGATCAAACACGTGGGCCATGGCCTCACTTCTGGCAACAATGTTTCTAAAAGAGTATTTTTTTTCGATCTCATCAATTTTTGTTTTCAGCCTGACGTTTTCCTCTTTTAACCGTTCTCGCTCGTCGGCCTTTTTAAGGGTCAAAAGGACCTCGTCTTTCTTAAAGGGCTTGGATATGTAATCATAGGCCCCCTTTTTTATGGCCTCCAAAGCGGTTTCAACAGTCCCGTAAGCGGACATCATTATATAGGTCTTTTCGGGATACTTTTCTTTTGCATGCTGAAGGAAGGTCACTCCATCCATACGAGGCATCCTGATATCGCAGAGAATAAAATCAAAATCAGACCGGTCCATCAACTGGAGACCGCTGGCCCCGTCTGCTGCGCTTTCAACGCCGTAACCAGCCTTGGTCAGCAAGACTTCCAGCATATGCCGCATGTTCTCTTCATCGTCAATGATAAGCACTCGTTGTTTAGGCATAATTTATACACCTTGAGAAGATCTTTTGGGGGTTTACGATCAATTCTATCATCAAACAAGCATCCGGAGTTAATCGGTTATAAGTGAACTAAAGTGGACTAAAATGAGCTAAAGTGCCTAAAGTTGGAGGTGATATCTGACATTTGCAAACGATTGCAAAAAACTAAGTCACGATGTCCCTTAATCATAGTTTATTTCAGTCACTTTAGATCACTTTGGTCACTTAATCGGCGTACCTTCAAGGTACCAAAAAAAACAGGCTGCTTCCTCTATGGGTGGTAATTTTACTTATCGATCTGATGGTAAAGGGGGAGATCAATGATTATGGTTGTCCCTTTTCCCACTGTACTTTCAGCGCGAATTGTTCCCCCCAATCCTTCCAGAATCCTGTAGCAGACAGACAGGCCAAGCCCGGTTCCTTTGCCAGGTTCTTTAGTTGTATAAAAGGGATCAAAGATATGACCAAGTTCTTGCTCCGGTATGCCAGACCCTGTATCCGTGAATGTGAGTTCCATGGAATCATCCATCACAAGGCTCTCTATCGTCAAGACCTTAGTGCTGACATCATGAGAGCCCTCGTCGCGCTCCATAGCATCGGCAGCATTCATGACAATATTTAAAAAAACCTGTTTCAATTGGTCGGGGTCTGTACAAACAGTATCTTTGGCCGCTTCAAGCACTGTCTGCACCTGTATGCCAGCCATCATAGGCTGAGGTTTAAGCATATCTATAAGGTCCAGGATCAGTCTATGGACGCTTGTTTCCTTCTGTTCGCCGCTTGTGAGCCTGGAAAAGTCAAGGAGCTGTCGGATAATGTCGTTTATTCGTATGATTTCTGATTCTATTCGGTTCAGGAAATCACTTTTCTCCTCCTGAGTCAGACCGTCTTTCTTGATCAAATCAAGGTATCCCAGGATGATTCCTA
>JAUUWD010000292.1 GCA_030589225.1 Desulfobacteraceae bacterium
AACTACTCAGGTTGTCAGGTTCACAGTTCAGCGCCCGCTGAAAGCGGGATTTAGCCTGCGGCGGGGTCGCATTTTTCATATTGCTTGATATAGTTGATGGACCTATGAACGGCAGCAGTTACGCGCAATGTGCCACTCTTCGATATCTCAAAACCGTGCAGTTTTCAACAGTTAACCTTGAACCGTGAACCTTTGAACTTTGAACCTGAGTAATTACCCTTTTTCTTTTTATGTTAATCCAGTACCGGATACCCGATACCAAATACCTTCTCAATTCTGCTTGGCTCAATTGAGGTACTATCAACCTAACCTGGACAAGCCGGAATTGACTATTGAATATTGAATATTTGTGTCTCCGTCATTTTTATGATAGTTTTTTTATAAGAGAAAGAATTCCTTAAATATTCAATATTCAATCGAAAATATTCAATCATTTGAAGATAGTGAAAATAGCCCAATACAAGTTTTTGCCACAAAATGCACAAAAATAATTACTAAAGTACTAATGGGCCATACCAACTGTCAGCCCCCCGCATATAAATATGGTTTGACCAGTAATAAAAGATGCCTCATCAGAGGCCAGAAACGCTACCAGATTAGCAACGTCTTCGGGCCTTCCAATCCTTTTCAGTGGGATTGCATCAATAATAGCCTTTGTCTTTTCACTACCCTCTGGATTGACCGAATTGAATAACTCTGTAGCAATGGGACCTGGTGCAACACAATTTACATTGACACCATATCTTGCAAGTTCAAGGGCCATGCTCCTGGTCATACCTATAAGGCCTGCCTTCGTAGCACTATAAACAGTTCGGCTCAGTTTGCCTAAACTGGCCCTGGAGCTGATATTGATTATTTTTCCGTATCCATTGTCTTTCATGATGGGGATTACGGATTGAACGCAAAAAAAACTGCCTTTGAGATTTATCTTGACAAGAGTGTCCCAATCCTCTTCTTTGATTTCTTCAAGGGAATCAGCCAGTGAAATCCCAGCGTTGTTAACCAGAATGTCAACTGTACCCAGCTTCTTTAAAGTTAGCGATACTACATCATCAACGGCACTTCTATCGCTAACATCGGAAGTTATACTATAAGCATTGCCCCCAAGCGCCTTCAGCTCATAAACCACCTGCGCCAGTTCATCTGCCAAAAGATCAAGCAGCATCACCGAGGCGCCTTCTTTCACCATTTTAAAGGCGATCGCCCTTCCTATTCCCCTTGCACCTCCTGTTATGATGGCAACCCTATCCTGTAATCTACCCCGGCTCATAGTACCGTTCCCACAATAAATGTCCTTTTATGCCTCTCAATGAATTCCTCTGCCCTTTTCTGCCCAGAATTTTTTCTTAATCTCTCTCCGGAGAACCTTGCCGACCGGACTAAGAGGAAGCGCATTGTCAAAGTCTATCTTTTTAGGCGCCTTGTACCTTGCCAGATGCTGTTTACAGTGATCAATCAACGCTTGTTGCTGAACTACCTCTCCTTTTCTTAACACAACGACTCCGCAGACGGCCTCACCCCAGTATTCGTCGGGAATCCCCACAACAGCGCAGTTCTGCACGGCCGGATGACGATTAATGCAGTTCTCCACCTCGGTTGCATATACGTTATATCCCCCGCTGACAATCATATCTTTCTTCCGGTCCACAAGGAATACATAGCCTTTGTCATCAATGAAACCAATATCCCCTGACTTCCAGAAACCGTTGGTAGAAAAATTTTCCATGGTCTGTTCCGGGTCTTTAAAATAACCCTTAACCGTATTTGGTCCGCGAATCCATATTTCACCCTTTTCGCCAACGGGCAGATCCTGTCCATTGTCATCACATATCCGTATTTCCACACACGGGACCGGTTGCCCAACGGAACCCAGCCTCTTGATCTGCTCTTCGGTGTCGGTTCCGTGGTCCTTTCTTGCCAGGACAGTTGCAGGAGGCCAGCACTCGGTGGAGGCATATCCCTGCACGAATATTTGCCCAAATTCCTTTAGCAAACTTTCAAGTTTGGAGGGTGAAATCGGGGATGCACCGTATCTTATGGTCTTGAGGCTACTGAGATCACATTCTCGGGGCATGTTCGTGTCTAACATGCGGTAGAGTACTGTGGGAATTGTGTAGATAAAGTCTATTTTTTCCCGCTCAATAATCCTGCCCATTCTCTCAATATCCGCCTTGTTAGTCGTAACGACTGTACCCCCTTTAAGATACACAGGAATCACCATCTGGCCGGACGCCACATGGGTTATTGGCGACGAAAGCAAGGCCTTGGGATAGTCGAATGGCAAAACTTCATAATAATGAACTGGATTGTATCCCGGGCTCAAGATATTTGACAAGGAAAACATGACACACTTGGCCCTACCAGTGGTACCTCCGGTAAATTTCAAGAGACAGATATGCTTATCCACATCATCTACCACATACTCCATTGAAGGCTCCATAGAGGATGCTTCATCCAGCAGGTCCCAGAAATAGTGCACGTTTGGCAGGGCCTCTTTTGTTGCGTCCATACATACAATGCTTATGTCTCTATTGCTGAGATGTTCGTAGTATTGTGACAGGAGTTTTGCTTCAATGAAGATCAAACGGGGTTTGACATAATCGATTTGGTACAACTGTTCTTCTACGGACTCCCTTATATCTAACCACAGAGCGGTAGCAGAGGACTTGGTCATCCAAAAATGAAAAAGCCCCATGTTGTCATTTTCAAGGAGAGTAGCGTAGACGTCCCCCTCATAAAGGCCAAATTTATCCTTAATCAAATTGCACAGCTTGTTGGTCAACTCGTGCAACTGCCAGAAGGTAAACCTCCGGTTACGCTCAATATTGACCAGAGCCGTCCTATCTGAAAAACAAAGTGCTGTTTGCCTTAACAGCCTGCCCATATTGATTAACATAGCGAAAGTTATTGTGAAATTTTTTTGCAGTATATGAACCAACAATAAGGATAGTATCTTTAGTTAGTGTCCATCCATAAATGGCTATTTTCCGCAATCTCTGTGTCAGATTCGGATTTTAATCCTCGAAATACTTCAATGTATTCCTGTGGTTAAAACCCTCATCTTCCTTGACCTTGCGAAAACTATCTCACTTCTGGATGGACACTAGTTAGGCACGGCCAGGCGCAGCTATAAGGCCAGGCCTATCGGTTCTGCTCTGACCGATCCGGCGCTGACATGACACGGAAAGCCATGATAACTCCAAGGCTCCACCCTATAAGAATCAACAGAAATATATTGTAATTGGTCACGCCTATGTGAAGCCACTTGAGAAGGATCAAAAGACCTGCTGTTGCGCCCAGGAGCAGCCATTCCAATTTGCGTCGCGTGCTCATACCGTTACCCCCCCGCTCGAATCTCTATGTCTGGAAAAGTGAAGGAACAAAACCACAACCAAAACAACCAAGGCGGCAAAGAAAGTGACCC
>JAUUWD010000115.1 GCA_030589225.1 Desulfobacteraceae bacterium
GATTTAGGGAAAGATGATATTCAGGAGGTTAATCCCTGGCGTAACTTAGATAGTGTCCATCCAGAAATGAGATAGTTTTCGCAAGGTCAAGTCGAAGATCCCGGACTTTGAGCGGGGGAAGATGTCCCGCTGTCAGCGGGATTAACCATCCCGCTTAAATACAGCGGGACAGGCAACCATACACGGAAGTATTTCGAGGATTAAACCCCGAAGCTGACGCAGAGATTGCGGAAAATAGCCATTTTTGGATAGACACTAGATAGGCCGTAGCCCTACGAATGATTCATTTGGATCACCCTCTCCACCCTGAATTTTGAATAAGGCGGAGTCGTCATTGATTCTGCCTTTTTTGGCTCTTCCGTAAGCCCTTAAAAATTCCTTTTCTCATGAACGATAATCTTATTGCCGATCAATAGTTCGATCTTATCTATGAGTTCCTGGCAGGGCAGTACTTTGAAACGATCGTGAGCGGCAATGACGATTTCCTTTCCATTGTTTGTATTCATCTTGAAGAGAAGGCTGCATTCACCGGGGTATGTAAATACGATATCCTGTAAGTCCTCCAAAAATTCCTTCGACACAGCCTTTTCGACGAGCCTTAGTTCGATGGCCTTTATAGCATTCTGCCTGACGGAATTCAGTGTGACGATATCCTGTGCAATGATCTTTGCTGAAGTGTCGCCCGTCTCCACACTCCCATTTATAAGTAAAGGGTCGTCGCTTTTAAGGAGCGGGGAAGTCCGGTTGAAAACGTCAGGGAAGACGATAACCAGAGTTGATCCAGTCAGGTCTTCTACGACCATGGTGGCCATCTTATCACCCCGCCTGGTCCGTTTCATTTTCAGATTTCCCACAACGCAAGCGATTTTGACTTGACTTTTGTCCTTCTGAGATGGGAGCTCCTGAACAGTACAGGTTGTGAATTGTTCTATCTCCCTTTTGAATCTCGCGAGGGGATGGCCCGTAATGTAGAATCCAAGGGCTTCCTTTTCCCTCCCCAGCTTCTCCTTGTCATCCCATTCATCACAATCGGGAAGTTCAATGAGTCCCCCGGATTGGCCATCTCTTAAGTCCAAAGACCCGAATATGTTAAGCTGATTTGGATCCTGGTTTGAGCCGCAAAATTTGAGCACATTGTCCAGGGCGCCGAAAAGCCGCGATCTGTAAATACCGGTAAAATCAAAGGCCCCACACTGAATCAAACACTCCAAGACCCTGTGGTTTACTTTAGACCCTTCAATCCTCTTACAGAGATCAAGCAGATCGCGAAACGGCCCATGCGCCTCTCGCTCTTCAATGACTGATTCTAAGGCCTTCAAACCGACATTTTTGACGGCGGCAAGGCCGAAACGGATTTTTCCTTCTACTACAGAGAAATCGGCCTGGCTTTCATTGATATCCGGGGGTAGAATCTTTATCCCCATCCCAGGGCATTCGGCAATGTTTTTGATAGTTTTGTCCTGATTTCCCATGTCCTGGGTTAATAAAGACGCCATGAACTGGACAGGATAGTTCGCTTTAAGGTATGCGGTTTGATACGCGATCATGGCATAGGCCGCGGAATGTGATTTATTAAAGCCATATCCACCGAACTTTTCTATTAGCATAAATAGTTTATCTGCTGTTTTGCGGGTAACGCCGTTTTCGGTGGCTCCTTCAATGAACCGTGCCCTGTGTTTCGCCATTACCTCGGGTTTCTTTTTCCCAATAGCCTTCCTGAGTTCGTCGGCCTCGGCCAGGGTATAGTTGGATAGAACCTGGGCGATCTTCATGACCTGTTCCTGGTATAATATCACCCCATAAGTTTCCTTTAGGATAGGTTCAAGCTCGGGAAGGAAATATTTGATTTTTACTTTCCCGTGTTTTCCATTCACAAAATCATCAACCATGTTGCTTCCCAGAGGGCCTGGCCTGTAAAGAGCAACCAGGGCCACCAGGTCCCCGAATACCTCAGGTCTCAGTCTGCGCAAGAGCTCTTTCATACCAGCACTTTCCAACTGAAATACGCCGGTTGTTCTTCCGTCACTGCACAGTTGATAGGTGGCATCGTCATCCAGAGGTATCTTATCAATATCAATTTTTTTCTGCGTGGTTTCTTCGATGAGCTTGAGAGTCTGTTTGATGACCGTCAGGGTCTTTAGTCCAAGGAAATCGAATTTGATGAGACCCAGTTGCTCAATCCGATCCATGGTGTACTGGGTCATGATTTCGTCCTTGGAGCCCTTAAAAAGCGGCAGGTATTCCACAAGAGGCCTGTCTGAAATGACCACCCCGGATGCGTGAGTGGATGCATGCCTGGCCAGACCTTCAAGGGCACGGGCTATCTTCAATAATTTCTTTCCAGGCCCTTCGCCTTCCTCAAGCCGTCTGAGTTCAGGGTCACCCTGTATAGCCTTATCCAGGGTGACCCCGGGACCTTCCGGGACCAGCTTTGCAATACGGTCTACCTCTCCTAAAGGGATATTGAGACTGCGACCCACGTCTCTTATGGCACCCCTTGCTTTCATGGTGCCGAAAGTGATGATCTGGGACACATTATTGCGGCCGTATTTTTCGGCCACATACTGGATAACTTCATCCCTGCCGTTGATACAGAAGTCAATGTCGATGTCGGGCATGCTTATTCTCTGGGGGTTCAGAAATCGCTCGAAGAGAAGCCCGTACTTGATGGGATCGATATTGGTGATATTGAGGCAATAGGCAACGAGTGAGCCTGCGGCTGATCCGCGGCCAGGTCCTACAGGAATATCACGACGTCGGGCATGAGCTATAAAATCGGCGACTATCAAAAAGTAGCCAGCAAACCCCATGCTATGGATGATCTCAAGCTCAAAATCAAGTCTCTCACGGTATTCCCTGACCACAGTTTCGGCCACATCGCCTTCTTCATCTTTTTTCTGTGCAAGCCTTTCCTTTAGCCCTTTCCGGGAGTCCTCGGTTAATAGCTCATTTAGGCTTTTTTCCCTTTGAACCTGAAATACGGGGTATTTATAACGACCGAACTCCATCTCATACTCACAAAGCCGGGCTATCTGGACAGTATTGGCGAGCGCATCTTCGTAACCCTGAAGGGCCTGTTCCATTTCCTGCCTGGATTTGAAATAAAATTCGTTACTTGAGAATTTGAGACGTTTTGTATCCTCAACGGTTCGGCCTGTCTGCACGCAAAGAAGCACATCATGGGCCTCAGCGTCTTCCTGGTTCAGGTAGTGACAGTCGTTTGTGGCAACAAGAGGGATAGAGAGGTCTTGAGACAGTTCTCTCAGGGCCCTGTTTATCTTTATTTGTTCAGGCAGTTTGTTGGCCTGTACTTCTAAGTAGAAACGATCATTATCAAATATGCTGGCAAGTTCCTGCGCTTTCTCCCTGGCGGCGTCAAAACGGCCTGCATTGATAAAAAATGGGACATTTCCTTTGAGGCAGGCGGAAAGAGCTATGAGGCCTCCGTTAAATTCTTTTAAAAGCTCCATATCCACACGGGGGTGATAGTAAAATCCTTCCAAATGGCCCAAAGTCACAAGTTGACTGAGATTCTTGTACCCTTCCTCGTTCATAACCAGGAGGACCAGGTGATAGGCATTGGGGCTTCCATCCATTGACGGTGATCGATCCCGGCGGTCCCCGGGGGCGACATATATTTCACACCCTATGATGGGCTTGATTTCGGCTTTAACTGCCTGGTCATAAAACTGTATGGCCCCGAACATATTTCCGTGGTCCGTGATGGCGACGGCGTCCATCCCCAGGCTGCGGGACTTCTTTAGCATTTGGTCAATGCGAATGGCACCATCCAGGAGGCTATATTCGGTATGGACATGAACATGAACAAATGGTTTATGATGTTTCACTGTATCCTCGGTATTTTCTTAAAGAATAGTTATCTGTTGTAAGATAACTGAAAAACATGATACGGTAAATGCCCAAGATCTGCAAGGCTGTTTTAGGGAAGAAACAATACAATTGACCGTGTCACTAAATTAGGAGAAATAGACGTGAGCGCCGCCCAGCAAGGCAATCTGAAAAACCGACTTGAGAGATTGAAAGGCGAAAATAAGGCACTGAAAGAAAAACTAACATCTCTTAAGAAAGAGCACCGGCTTGTTGAAAAGGCACTAAGGGAAGGCCAACAATTGCTCAATAATACTCCTGTAGCCTTATTCCTCATCCAGGAGGGAAAGATTATCATGACCAATGAAACGGCCCAGGAGTGGTTAGGATATAAAGAGGAAGAGATCCTGAGCCGGAGCTTTTTGGATTTTGTGCATCCCGATTCCCTTGATTATGTAAGCGGGCTCTACCGCAAGATGATTTCAGGCAAATCGGTCCCGGACATGTATGAAACCTATGTGATGAGGAAAGGTGAGGACACCCTGTACTGCGAGGTCCAGGTGAAGAAAATCAAGTTTAAGGGCCGAAGGGCGTTCTTGATGAACCTGATTGGTCTTGATCGCAGGATTCAAATGGAGCGGCAGCGCAGTCGATCGGAAAAAATGGAGGCACTTGTCCGCATGGCTTCAGGGTTGAGGCAGGAATTTATTGGCTGCATGAGTATTTTTGATAACAAAGCCCCCCAACTCCGGAACCCGGGATCTCTTACAGATACACAGTTTTTGGTATATTTAGAAAAGATTGAAAGTTTACGAGAAAAAGAGAACGGTATTCTTCAAAAGCTGACCGTTTTAGCAGGGATCGAAAAAAATGAATCGGATGCTGTTCTTTTTGACTTAAAAAAAAATGTTCAGAATGCGGTTATGTCAATTTTTCCTAAGTCGAAGGAAGCCCGTACGCAGGACGATGCCGAGATAAGTATTAAGACCTACTTGAGAAAACTTGCACCCGTGAGAGGTAATCCAGAAGAGATACAGAATGTTTTTCAAAGCCTGATCTCAAACGCCGTTGAGGCGTTGCCGAATGGTGGAGAAATCTATTTGACCACAGAGGAAGATTCTGATTTTGCGTATGTTTACATGCAGGATAATGGGTTGGGCATTCCGGAAGATATAAAGGGCAAAATTTTCGACCCATTTTTCAGTACAAAAAGCGGCTCCTCCCTGGGCCTGGGATTGAGTATGGCTAATGCTATTGTAGGTCAGCACAGGGGGGAAATTGAGGTAATGAGCAATGAAGGGCAAGGAACCACTTTTATTGTCAAACTTCCTCTTGCGAAAAAACCACAATCCCTTAAGGCCCGAATTGTCAGGAAAAGGATTAAAAACTCACATATTTTAATCATATCAGGCGGGGGCATCTTTGAGGATCTGCTGTGCCAATTATTTATAAGCAAAGGTGGAAAAATCACTTCTGCTTCGAGCGGTGCCGAGGGTCTAAAGTTATTGAAGAAGAGTAAATTTGATTTGGTTATTGTTGACTTAAATGCGCCCTATAATGAATACTCAAAAATCATTGCAACAATAAAGAAAATAGAACGAGGCTTACCGGTTGCATTGGTTGCTGGCGATGATAAGAAGAGACCCCTGCAAGCGCTAAAAAAACTTGGTGTAGACTTAATAATTGGCAGGCCTCTTGAAATGGATAGTGCTTTAGTCCTTATTTCTCAGGCACTATCTATAAGGAAGTCGTCCGAATGAGCACGCCCACGGAAAGCCCGGAAGCGCCTCTTGCTGAAAAGATGAGGCCGAAAAGACTTGAAGACATAGTGGGTCAGAAGCATCTCCTCGGCCCGGGCAGCTTTCTTCCCAGGGCCCTTAACAGCGGCCGCATATTTTCTGTGATTTTCTGGGGTCCTCCCGGTTCCGGCAAGACCACACTGGCCAGGCTGATGAGTGTGTATACTCGACTTCCTTTCTATTCCTTTTCCGCTGTCACTTCGGGGATCAAG
>JAUUWD010000046.1 GCA_030589225.1 Desulfobacteraceae bacterium
ATGGGGGAAAGACCGATGAAATAAAGAAAATAATCCGGAATTTTTTAGACGGTAAAGAGACTTAACGGCTCTGTATTAGCATGGTCTAAAGGTTAAAATTAGAATTGTTGTTTTTCAAGAACCAGGTTTGTTTAAAACCTCAATCCATGATCAGGTATTTCTTCCATCATTCCACCACTCCATTACTCCATAATCTATTGAAATTCAAATAAACCAAATCCTCTCTGGGGATAACCAAAGTCGGATCATTTGGGCTCGGGTTGTTACTTATGGTACTTCTCATTGTTCAGGATGGTGAATGCGCGGTAGAGTTGTTCGAGGAGGAGAAGGCGGCTCATTTCATGGGTCAGAGTAAGCCGGGAGAGTGATAGGGTTTCACGTGCCCTGTGTAAAACATCCTTTGAGAGCCCTAACGGACCGCCTATAACATAAGTTAACCTGTTGTGGGAAAAGGACAACTCATCAATCCGTGCAGCCAGTCCTTCAGAATCTAAAGCCTTACCTGACCGGTCAAGGGCGATCAGGTAGTCCCTGGGAAGAAGCCTTTTTACGATGGAAGCTCCTTCCGCGGATAGGATCTCTTGTTGGGGCCTGCCTTTTTTGATCCTTGCAGGTTTTACTTCCACCCATTCAGTATGAGCGTATCTTCGGAGGCGTTCCAGGTAAAAGGATTCACCCTCCTTTAAAAATGGTGACCGGGTGCGGTCAACAACGATGATTTTGAGTTTTAACATGAGAAAAAGTGATCAGGGACCCCGGCCGAATGCACTCTATTTTTTCTTCAGGCCCAAAATTTTGGCTATTTCCGCGGCCATTTCACGTAAAAAGTTTTGCAGGTCTTCCCCGGATAGTGGTTTTCCCGTTGCGGGGTATTTTGTAAGATTTTCAGGTCGCAACTGAATAGGTGCATTTTTCAGCGCTGATTTGGGGTTGATATTAAACTCAGGATCAAAAGAGTCATTAAAATACATATCCTGAAAAACTGCGAACTTAAGCATATGGGCGGTTGAGTCAAGGACCCCGACCTCACCTGGCCGAATGTATCCGGCATCCAGTGCTTTTTGCAGACCGGCGAGCGATTCTCCCCCTTGCGTACAGGCAATATTCCCATTCCTGTTGGCAATAATCATGGCATCCATGATCTCCTGTTCACTGACCTGGACTACAAAGATTTTATTATTTTCGGCCGCGCGATTGTATTCCTTAACCAGTTCAATTACCCGCGGCATGGAGACAGGATTGCCTATCATGGCTGCCTGGGCCACGCTCGGCCTGACAGTAACAGGCACAAAATCCCGCTTTTCCGGGTTTTCTTCTAAATAGTATTTGTAAACAGGGTCAGCGGGTTCAGACTGTACACCTACTATCCCGGGCAGTTGATTTATGAGTCCGGCTCTAAAAAATTTGAGGAAGCCGCTCATAAGGGCAGTAATGTTACCGGCGTTGCCAATGGGCACCAGGATGACTTTGTCTCCCACTTCATAATCAAAATCCTGGGCGATTTCAAAAGAAAAGGATTCCTGCCCGAGTATGCGCCAGCTGTTCTTTGAGTTCAAAAGGGCCACGTGGTAATCCTCTGCGAGAGACTCCACCACTTTCATGCAGTCATCGAAGTCCCCAGGCATTTCCATGACCCGGGCTCCACTCCCCAGTGGCTGTGATAACTGCTGTGGCGTCACCTTTCCTTCAGGCAGAAGAACGGCCGATTTCAGAAAATCTTCCAGGTAAGATGCGTAAAGGGCGGCGGAAGCTGAGGTGTCTCCGGTAGAGGCGCAGATGGCCAGGAGATCGCCCATGTTTTCCTTTTTGGCAAGGTGGTTGATATAGCTGAGTGCACAGGCCATGCCTCTGTCTTTGAAGGATGCACTGGGATTAAGCCCATCATTTTTGAAATAGAAATTGAGGCCCACCTTCTCTTTAAGCCGGGCATTTGCTTCAACTAAGGGAGTGTGCCCCTCGCCGAGGTAGATAATTTGATCCAAAGGGATGACAGGAGCAATGAATTCATAATAGCGGAAAATGCCTTTTAGTGCCCTGTGATTTAGCATCCTGCGGTAATCAAAGATTTTGCGCCACTTTTTCCCGCTTACATGACTTATGTATTCCATATTCTTGGAATAGAGCAAGAGCACAGAACCGCAATCAGGGCAGGTATAAAGGAGTCGAGCGATATCAAATTCTTTTTTACAGTCGATGCATCTATAAATCATTTCTCCGCGCGGTTCAGGCAGTAAATAGGGGCGAATATCCGCGGGGAATTGATCGATTTTCATGTCTAATTCCTTCCTCAATCCCCCTTTTCAAAAGGGGGAAGAAGTCTGAATGCCCGGGCTTATTGAGTTGTTACGAAAAAATCAGCAGGCTGCTCATGCACCATGAGCTGTCAGACCCCTCATGTCCCGCCGTACCCAATGGTGATCTTTTTACCCTCAACTATAACGGGTACTTTTCGGCCGCCACCGGAGTGAGTCAGCATCTCCTGGAGTTTGTCGCTTTCTTTTTTTACGTCCACGTATTGTGCGTCTTTCCCGTAAGCCGACCTGGCATCTTGTGTATGAGGTCAGCCGCCTTTGCCATAAATGATAACTTTTTTTGTCATAAAATGAACCTCTCTTCTATCATTTTTAAGTTATATCATGCGTCTAATCAGCTATAATGGACCATGTAAGTAGTGCCCGACCGAAAACTGTTATTTTTCCCAATCTCTGCGTCAGACTCAGATTTTAATCCTCAAAATATTTAATATATTCTTGCGGTTAAAATATTCGTCTTCCTTGACCTTGGAAAAAATCCCTAGTTTTCGTTCAGACACTAAGTATAAATTCTTCCCAAATATGACTTTTTTGTGATATAATCAAAGATTAAGTAATGTCAGTTGATCGTTGTTATTCGTCCGTTGAAGTAAGAGGGAAACCAAATGATTCCAGAGAAATATCATTTCACTCTGTATGTTCTTATGTTTGCAAGTTCTCAATAAGTCCGGGTGGTATTGGAAAATCCCCCTCAATCCCCCTTTGCAAAAGGGGGAAGCAGTCGGAGTGCCCGGATTTATTGAGAGGTTACTTATGCTTCAGCCAACTACTTGAAAAATAAGTACAACTGACCACTAACAATGGACCGCCAAGACTACCGAATTTTGAAAGAAATACATTAGTATTTTAATCATATGGCTTTTTTAAATCTATTGCAACCCTGCCGGTTAGTGACTAATTTTTCACAATTCCTGAATTGGTTCCCCGATGAAGCAGGATTTCCGCTTCGTTCCAACCGGGTTGGCCGGGTTAGGAATAGAGTGTAGTACCATGAATATTTCCAAGGTTATTGAATTTCTGGAGAACGATGTCTGGAGAATCCAGGCAAAAAGCCTCTCTCGCTCAAAAGCTTTTTTGATCAGGCAGTTGAGGATCCTTGTCCTGTCCGTGCGGGGAGTCTCGGAAGACAACTGCCACCTAAGGGCGTCGGCCTTAACCGTCTATTCCTTGCTTTCAGTGGTGCCTGTCTTTGCAATGCTTTTTGGCATTGCCAAAGGCTTTGGTTTTGAAAAAATTCTTGAAAAAGAACTTTTCGAAAGGCTAGAGGGGAATGAGGAAGTGGTCACCAGAATTATTGATTTTTCTCGTGCCCTGTTAGAAAACACTCAAGGTGGGGTGATGGCGGGCATTGGCATTATCCTTCTTTTTTGGGCCATTATCAAGGTGTTAGGGCATATTGAAAGTTCATTCAACGATCTCTGGGGGATCAAAAAAGGAAGATCTTTCGGGAGAAAAATCACAGATTACCTTTCCATTATGCTTATCTGCCCTGTTCTTTTTATCATGTCCAGTACCGTCACTGTACTTATATCCGGCCAGGTTGAAGTATTTATTCAAAAAATTACCATCCTGGGTGTTATGGCCCCTGCTATATTCTTTATGCTTAAATTTCTGCCCTATCTCGCAATATGGGTTCTTTTTACATTTATGTATATTTTCATGCCCAATACAAAGGTCAATTTCATGTCTGGCTTACTGGCTGGACTCATCGCCGGGGCTATGTTTCAAATCTTCCAACTGGTCTACATCAATCTGCAGGTTGGAGTTACCAGGTACAATGCAATTTACGGAAGTTTTGCAGCGCTTCCCCTTTTTTTGGTATGGCTGCAATACAGCTGGCTCATCGTGCTCTTTGGTGCAGAGATATCCTTTGCGTATCAGAACGTGGACACCTTCGAATTTGAGCCGGATTGTTTGAGGGTAAGTAGTTCTTTTAAAAGGTTGTTGGCCTTGAGGATTATCCATTTGTTGGTGAAAAATTTTTCCGGTTTAGAGAAGCCCTGGGATGAGACCCGGATTTCCCAAAAACTGGAAATTCCCATTCGCCTCGTTCGTTTGATCTTATATGAATTGGTTGAGTCAGGCATTGTTTCAGAGATCAAGGTGGACGGGGATAAGGCTGTGGCATACCAGCCTGCACTTTGCACTGATATTATGACAATTAAATATGTAATAGATACCCTGGAAAGGCATGGAAGCGATAACATCCCGATTGCCAGGTCTGGGGAACTGGAAAAACTTTCTGAATGCTTAAAGAGCTTCAGCATGCTTATTGAAAGCTCACCAGCGAATATGCAGTTAAAAGATATTTAGTTTGAATTTGACATCATCATCCAGATTTGAAAGACTTGCGCCCATGAATTACATCCGGACATTGGGAGCAGTCTCACTTGTATATTTGCGCAGAATGGGGGTCATGGGGCTATTCTTGCTCAAGACCTTTTTCTATGTCTTCGTACCTCCCCTGAAATTTACACGGGTCCTGAAACAGATTCGCTTTATTGGACTACAATCCACTTCGGTGATCCTTCTCACAGGAGGTTTTGCAGGTATGGTCCTGGGCTTCCAGGGCTTTTACAGCCTCAGTCGGTTTGGCTCCGATGCCTTTCTTGGTCCTATGGTGGGACTTTCCCTTATCAAGGAGTTGGGACCGGTCCTCTCTGCCTTGATGGTAACAGGTAGGGCAGGCTCGGCTATCACCGCAGAAATAGGTATCATGCGCATTAGCGAGCAGGTCGATGCGCTTGAACTAATGGGTCTTAATCCCTACCGTTATCTTATTGTCCCGAACCTCATTGCAGTAGTAATTTCTATGCCTCTTCTGACCGCCATATTTGATGTGATAGGTATTCTGGGGGGATATTTGATTGGGGTAAAACTGCTGGGCGTCAGCGCTGGCACATATTTTGGAGAGATGGCCAGCTATGTGGACATGAAGGATATAATGGAAGGCATATATAAATCCTTGTCTTTCGGTGTTATCATTATTTGGGTCTGTTGTTACAAGGGCTTTTACACGGGGATATTTACCGGGTTCGGTGCGGAGGGAGTCAGTAAAGCCACAACCCAGGCGGTAGTTATGTCATCTGTGCTGATCCTTGTATGGGATTACGTCATGACCTCGCTTCTCTTTTAAGGAATGTGATGATTAAGATTGATGGTCTGTATAAACTATTCGACGGAAAAGATGTCCTGAGAGGCGTCTCGCTGGGGGTGAGGAAGGGTGAAGTTATCGCCTTGATAGGAGGCAGTGGCAGTGGTAAAAGCGTCTTTCTGAAACATGTTGTAGGGCTGATGAAACCGGATCGTGGGCGCGTCATTGTAGACGGAATGGACATGAGCACACTAAGGGGCCGAGATTTGACCGGCCTGAGAGATCGACTGGGTTTTCTTTTTCAGGGTGGCGCTTTGTTTGATTCTATGACCGTTTTTGAGAATGTGGCTTTTCCCTTGAAGGAAAAGACCAAATTGAATGATAAACTCATCAGGGAAAGGGTGTTTAATGAACTGGAACATGTGGGACTATCAGGCTCAGAGTATAAATATCCTTCTCAAATCAGCGGGGGAATGGTTAAACGGGCCGCGCTTGCCAGGGCCCTGGTCATGGATCCCGAAATCATGCTTTTTGATGAGCCTACAACCGGCCTGGATCCTGTAATTGGAGCTGCCATTCTCAATCTTATTGATTCCTGTCATAAGCGGCTTTCGTTTACCGGAATCATCGTGACTCATGAGATTCCAAAGGTATTCGATATTGTGGATAGGGTTGCAATGCTGCATGAGGGCATTATCTGGGCTGATGATACGCCAGAAAAGTTAATGTCCTCGAGTGAACCCATCGTCCATGCATTTGTTGGCGAATCCGCCAATAGTTCAATAAGACATCAATCCGGGAATACTGTGGTCCGGGGTTAAGGAAGTCAGGGAGAAATAAATGAGAAAATTTGATCTTGAGTTAGCGGTGGGTATATTTATGATTGCCGGGATGGTTTGCCTTGCCTATCTGACCATAAAGCTTGGACAGCTGGAAGTCCTTGGCGATAAAGGTTATGAAATTCAGGCTGTGTTTTCCAGCAGCGGCGGGTTGAAAACAGGCTCATCCGTTGTCATAGCAGGTGTAGAAGTAGGGCGGGTGAAAAAGGTCGTTCTGGATGATTATCAGGCACGGGTGACTATGTCTCTCCCTCTTGAGGTGAAAATCCAGGAAGACGCAATTGCCTCTATAAAGACAAAAGGGCTAATTGGAGAAAAATATGTTGAAATTTCGCCCGGCGGTCTGGACGAAAACCTTGAGCCGGGCGGAGTTATTCGTGATACTCAACCCCCTATTGACATAGAGCAACTGATCTCCAAATATATATTTGGGACTGTCTCCGACAAATAAAGATGGGTTGGGTTGTCAAAAAGCCACGTCCTGTGTGCTTATCCGATAAGGTTTGGAGAGCGTGGACAGAGATAAATGGATATGCCTGAATGAAAATCTCCGGGGCATTGGAATGCTGGAGTGTTGGAAGTGACTAAAGTGCGAAGTGAACTGAATCCGGGAGATATGTATGAATAGATCGTATTTGTGGGTATGGGTGTTTTTTTTCACATGTGCAATTTGTGTCTCAATACCTGCCATGGCGGGGGAGCCGACCGAAATGGTCAGGAAAACAACGGATAAAATCATCGCAATTGTGACTGATTCCTCGCTGGAAGGCCCTGAAAAAGCAGCGGAAAGAAAGCGACTGGTTCGAGAAGCCGTGAGTGAACAGTTTAATCGTAAGGAGATGTCACGGAGGACCCTTGCACGGCACTGGAGAAAAAGGACAGAGGAAGAAAAGATAGAATTTATTGATCTATACGGAAAGCTGTTGGAACAGACCTATTTGGACAGAGTCGAGGGCTATTCCGGAGAAAAGGTGTTTTATGAAGGAGAGGAGGTCGATGGGAAGTACGGGGTTGTTAAGGTCAAAATCTTGACCGGACAGGGGACAAAAATTGCCGTAGAGTACCGGCTCAAGAAGGCAGGTGATGACTGGTTGGTTTATGATGTATCAATTGAGGGTGTCAGCCTCGTTAACAATTATCGCAACCAATTCAACAGCATCATTGTGAGGTCCTCCTATAAAGATTTTATCAAAAAACTAAAGGCCAAAGTTGAGAAACAATAGCGTTTTTGAGTTGATACACCTTAAGCGCCTTCTCAGCATCAGATTACAACTTTACATGTTTGTAAGAGGAACTGGCCAGTTGAAAAATCCCAAGCTATTTTTCAAAAAGCTAAATATCACAATGAAAGGAATTCACGCTGCGTGAGAATCTTTTTTCGGATCTTTGTTTTTTCCATTTTCTTTTTGGGGTTTTTCCAGGCCACTTGTTTTGCAGCGGAGGAGGCTATATCATCGATCTCTTTTCAGAAGGGAGGCGGATACGGTTTTTTGATACAGGATGTGGGTGGCAGCTACCTTGTGGCAGTGATGGATTTGGATGTTAGCCAAGAGGGGAACCATTCAAGGGGCCGTGCTCGACCTTTGAGTCTTTGCCAAAAGGATAGTTCTGAGCAGGAGGAAGACGAAGAGGAGTTTGATGATATACCAGAAGGAGAAATGGAAGTAGATTTTATCCGTGATCCCTTTGAGCCCATTAACCGGGTTTTTTTTCACTTGAACGATAAACTCTATTTCTGGATCCTCAAACCAGTTGCGGCCGGTTATAAGAAGGTGACTCCAGATCAATTCAGGATCTGTGTCCGCAATTTCTTTTCCAACCTGTTAATGCCCATTCGTGCTGTTAATTGCCTCTTACAGGGGAAATTCATAGGCTTTGGCAGCGAATTACTCCGGCTTCTTGTGAATTCGACCGTTGGTATGCTCGGTTTAATGGACCCGGCACAAACAGCACTAAAACTTGAAAAACAGGATGAAGACTTTGGCCAGACACTGGGATTGTATGGCCTTGGGCCGGGGGTTTATATCAACTGGCCGGTTTTCGGTCCATCCAGTGTTCGAGGAACAGTCGGGTTTGTGGGAGATATGTATCTTGATCCTGCAGCCTGGGTCAGCATAGATTTCGGTGAATGGTTTGTAATCAGGGGATATGAGATGGTAAACACTACTTCTCTCTCCCTTGGAGAGTATGAGGCGCTCAAAAAGGCCGCTCTTGACCCTTATGTTGCATTGAGAGATGCATATTATCAGTATCGGCAGAATAAGATCAAGAATTAAGGCGTGGATTTTATACATATGTCAGCAAAACAGAACAGGGAGGATTGTGAATGACACAACAGAAAAGAATGGACCCGGAAATATTGTCCATGGTGCTTGATACCATTGCAAAGTTGGAGAAAGAAAAACTTTCTCTTGAGACCAAATTGGAAATGGACCAAAAGGGTGAGTTTCCAATGGAGCTTATCCGGTTCATGTTAGGTCCTGAAATTGCGTTACATCTGGTTTTCATACCCGAAGAGTATGGGGGGCTTGGTGCTGGCGCGACAGAAGTTGCCTTAATATCCGAAAGGATGGCAAAAATGGATCTTGGCATAGCCACTTCTTTTTTGGCCATATGTCTGGGCATGGATCCGCTCCGGGTAGGCGCCACACCTGAACAAAAGGAGAAATACATTACAAAGATAGCAGAGCAAGGGCTTATAGTAGCCTATGGAGTCACCGAACCAGAAGCAGGGTCCAATGTCCAGGCCCTGAAGACAAAGGCAGAACGCGTCCTTGATGATTCAGGCCAAATCAAGGGGTACAAGCTGAA
>JAUUWD010000009.1 GCA_030589225.1 Desulfobacteraceae bacterium
CATCATATTGGGTAGAAAAAGGGCAAGTTGCGGGAAAATTGTAATAAGAATCACAATTGCAAATATTGATAAAAGAAAAGGGGCAACGCCACGAAATATCGTTTCTATAGGGACGTCTTTTGCGACTCCGGCAACGGTAAATATGTTAAGTCCCATTGGCGGTGTAATCAGTCCTGCCTCCATCATCAGAACCGCGATGACGCCAAACCATATGGGATTAAAGCCCAGGGCCAAAATGACAGGATAAATGACCGGCAGGGTCAACACCATCATGGATATGGCATCTAAGAAGCAACCCAGAAACAGATAGATGATAACAATAATTGTGTGAATTAAGTATGGGGAAACTTCAAGAGCAGCCGCCCAGCTCGCCACCTTCATAGGGATTGTGGATAATGCCAGGAAGTAGCTGAACACATTTGCTCCAGCCACAAGGAAGAGGACCATCACCGAAATGCGGACAGCCTCCAGCAGGGCCCCTACCAGGTTTTGCCTGTTCAATTTCCTTTTGATTATAGCCACCAGAAACAGTACTGTCGCGCCCATCGCACCAGCTTCAGTAGGAGTAAATAAGCCTCCGTAAATACCCCCCATCACCACCAAAAAGATTGCCAGCGGCTCCCATACACCCAAAAGTGCTGAGAACTTCTCTCTCCAGCTGACCGCTTCAGGACTGACCGGGGCAACACTGGGGTTAAGCTTAACCCAAACCACAACAATAGCCATATAGGCTACCGCAAGAATCAATCCGGGTATCATGCCGGCCACAAGGAGCTTCCCGATGGACTGCTCCGTCAGCATGCCATAGACTATAAAGCCTATACTCGGTGGTATCAGAAAACCCAGGGTGCCGCCGGCAGCTACAGTACCTGTAGCGAGCCTCGGGTGATAGTTGAACCGCTTCATTTCCGGAAGCGCAACAGTCCCCATGGTGGCAGCGGTGGCCACAGAAGACCCGGACACAGCGGCGAATCCCGCACAGGCTCCAATAGTGGCAATCCCCAGGCCTCCGGGTAATTTTCGAAACCATTTGTCAAATGCGCTGTACAAATCTTTGGTCATCCCGGAGCTCCCGGCGAAGCCCCCCATCACGATGAAGAGAGGTATCACCGTATACGGGTAATAGGCCGATACTTCATAGACCGTCCTTGCGGCAATGGGTAAAGCTGCCTCTATGCTTGCCAGATAACTTATTCCAGCAAAACCTACAAGCATCAGTGCAAATGCGATTGGCATTCCCAGAAACAGAAGAATGAATACGAAAACAGTGCCTATTATACCTACAATGACCGGATCCAAATGTTATCTCCTTATCAGTTTTCCCACAGAACCCACTAAATCAATCAGCAGTTCCAGGCAAAGGAAGCAAGCTGCAACTGATACCAATAACCTGAAAGGCAATTGGGGTACTCTGAGCATGTCTGATACGGTTCGTTCTTCAATACCTACTACCCAACCCTGCCATGCCAGTATTGCAATGATGAATATACTCAAAAGAGTAGTAAAAACATCCATGATGCCCCCTGCCCGCTCAGGAAGCCGGGATACAAGCATGGAAACGCGCACATGGCCTTTCACCTGCTGAGTGTATGCAATACCGAGGAGGATAAAAACCTCTAACATGTAACTGGACAGCTCAACTGTGCCGGGGATAGGTTTGGACCATACGGCCCGACCTATCACGTCACCGGCTGTAAGCAACATCATGGGGATCAGCAGAAACATACCAATGTAACATAGGGAACGCGTTACCCTCTGTATTACACTGCTGATGGTTGCTAATCGTTCCATAGCTTCTTTGTCCTGGTTTCCATTCCGAAACTAAAGCGTGTCCACCCCAAGTTCCGGAGTGGACACTCCCTCATATACACGGCAGGTAAATCACTTCCACTCAGGCGGAAATGCGACACACTTCACGCCTCTCTTCTCGCATTCTTCGTTATACATTATTACGGTTTCTTTCGCAGGAAGTCCCTTTGCCTCTAATCCTTTGACCCACTTTTTGGTCTCGCCCTGAAATCCTGCGTACCACCGATCCGCCTCTTTTTCGGGCAGGGTATAGGTGTTAACGCCCTTGCCGGCGATTTGCTTCATCATGACCTTGTACACGTCACGGGTCAACCCGCCTGTGGTACGGAAAGGATTGCTGCAGACCTTTTTTATAATCGACTTCAGGTCATCAGGTGTTTTTTTCCAGCTTTTTTCATTCATGATGATGCCTTCTGTAACACAACCAAAGGTACACAGGGTCCCATACTTTGCAACCTCATAGAGTTTGAACGCGAGTACCAGCGGTGGGCAGGTCACGAGGCCGTCAATTGTGCCGGTTTCAAGTGCAAGGTAGACATCGCCGAGGGGCATGAAAACAGGCTCAGCTCCAATCGACTTGATGTAATTGGTCTGGTGACCGCCCGGTGACCGTATTCTGAGCCCCTTACATTCTTCAAGGGTTTTTACCGGTTTTGTGGTCCACAGATAGGCCGAGATACATCCGTTCAATTCGATCATTTCCACGCCGGGGAATTCCCGCTTCAGGATCCGGTCGTACATGGCATTACCAATGTCAACACCGATATCCTTACCTTCCACTGCAACAGCCAGTGACAGCACATCGCTCAAAGGAAAACGACCAGGTGTCCACGTGGCGGTAAAATAACCCATATCAGAGAGCCCTTTTCTCGCGATATCATAGTGCTCCGGGCCTTTACCAAGGGCTCCACCGGCATACATGGTGTAGGTTATACGGCCATTACTCTCCGCTTTGAGTTTCTCAAGCATAGGGATAAAGACCGTTTTCACCTCTCTGGCCACGGGTGGGTGCCAGGTACTGAATTTTATGTGCATTTTTGATTCTGCCATAGCATTAACAGGCAGAAAAAAGATGGTTAACAATCCAACTACCAAAGCGCCTTTAAGCATACTCTTTACCATTTTCATTTTACGCCTCCTCTTAATTTGTTAATGAGTGAATAACTGCTTTGGTTATACCTTTGATTCTGGCTATAGGTTTTAATGATGCCCCTTTCTATACTCTTTAGACCTCGTTGAGTAGTTGAGTGGTAAAGTGGTTGAGTAGGGAAATAAACACTATTATTTCATCAGGTTATAAATTATCAAAAACCGAATGTCCAATTTTCAAGTTAATAAAGGATATGACCATTATAATAACCACTTAACGAGTAACTTCTCAAAAAGTGCGGGTGGAATTTATCCCTCCGGGCCAGAGACCGTAAGGATTTTATAAAAGGCTCACGCCGAAGGCCTTGTCCCCACATAAACGTTCAAGCCGAAGCTGCTTTTCCGGACCTGAGGCCTGCTGGCGTTTCTGACCCTTGAGCCGACATATCACGCAGGACATCCAGTGCATTTATGACATGCTCTTTCATCAATCTGCAGGCCAGAGACCTGTCTTTTTGCTTCATGGCATTCACGATATCTCTGTGATAGCGAACAGAGGAATTCAGGTGATTTTTGTCTTGCAATGATTTGTAACTGAAAAGAGTAACCTGATTATGGAGGTTCGAAGCAAACGTTCTAAGTCGGTCATTTCCTGCTATGACCATAATGCTGTTATGAAAGGTTTTATGGAGGTCCTGGTAGCGAAGCACATCTAACGGCTCTTTTTCCACACATACCTCCATTTTTTTGACATAAGACTCGAGCTTGCTTAGGTCTCGTTCAGAAACCACATCCATTGCCAGTCCGGTCGCCATTTCATACAGTGTGGCTTTCAGGGTATAAACTTCCCACATGTCTTTTTCTGTCATTTCAGGGACAAAAACGCCGCAGCGGGGTTTCCTGAAGACCAGACCTGCAGCCTCTAACATTTTCAGGGCTTCCCGCACAGGAGGACGGCTTATGCCCAATCGCTGGGAAATCTCCTCCTCCTTGATCTGTTTCCCCGGCTGAAAATGGCCCGTGACTACCCATTCCTGGATGTTACGTTTGGCTATGTCTGCAATAGATTCTATTTTCATGGATTAATTGATTGTATATTGTATACTATTAATAAAGACAAAAAACATGCAATGTCAAGGAAAAAATCTCAGAATTTTCTCTAAACAGGCTTCACTAAAACTCAAACTTCTTGGCCCGAAAGGCCTTCAGGTAATTCGTACAGAAGCTGTCTTTGCCCGCAAGGGCTTCGGCCGCGATGATATTGGCCATCATCCTCTTGTCCAGGGGATTGACAATAGCTGCGTCAAGACCTTTTGCTATGGCCATGGTCATAAATGTCTGGTTCAGGAATTTTCTTTCGGGCAGCCCATATGAAATATTGGACAGACCACAGATGGTATGGATCCCCTCAAACGTTGTCATGATCTCTTCAACGGCGTTTATAAATTCTACACCGAAATCGTCCTTTGTTGCGATCGGTTGCACCAACGGGTCCACATAAATGTTATCGATCAAAACGTTCTTCTGAAGCAATTTATTCACCAGCTCGTCAGCAATCTTCATCCTGTCTTCGACCGTCTGTGGCATTCCCTCATCGCTCATACACAAGGCAACAACCTTAAGGTCAGTGCCCGCAACAATTGGAAGAAGGGCATCGCAGCGGTCCTTTTCAAGCGAAATGGAGTTGATCATGGCCGTGCCTTTATGTAAAGACAGGGCAGCCTCAATGGCCTGAGGATCGGGGCTATCAATGCAGCAGGGAGCATCCACAACCTCCTGCACGCTGCTAACCAGCCACTTCAGATGATCTGCTTCTTTGTCAACAAAGATGCCGGCATTTACGTCAATAAAATCCGCACCGTTTTCGAACTGATCCGAAGCTACTTTCTGAATAGCTTCCCTGTCTTGGTTTTCTATTGCCGTGCCAATCACTTTTCGACTGGCATTAATGAGCTCGCCAATAATTTTCATCGTCATCTCCTTTTATCAAGTTTAGATACAGTCAAATAGTTGAGTGGTTAAGTGGTTGAGTAGGAAAATAAATACTATTATTTCCAGATGTTATAACTTTCCAAACACCGAATGTCCAATTTTCAAGCAAATAATGGATATGAGCATTATAACAACAACTTAACGACTCAACTACTTAACCATTTAACGAGATCTGAAACCAGTACCGGATACCAGATACCCAATATCTCCTTAATTGAGTTTATAGCTTTTCAATATGACTAAGTCAAAACAATAGCGCGATGTGCAGTAACTCCTAAATTCGCAATTCCCCAATTCCGGTTTACCCGGGTTATGTGTCAGGTTTTTGACTGACAGTCAATTCCATGGCGCTTGACTTTTCTCCGACATCCGCTTCATCCAGCACCTCACTATAGCGATTGCTGGCAAACAGCAAAATTTCCATAAGCTTGCATCTTATTGAAATAAAAGGTGATTTCAAAGCCCCAATTGCCTCCTCCATGGCTTCAGATTCTGCAATACCGGGTCAAACTGAGAGGGTCAAAATTGTCTTATATTGCGACTATTTCCGCCAACTCTGTTCAATGCAGAGAAACTGCTTTTACGGGTGTGGTATAAGTAATTGATATTACAAGACACATTGGGATAATGGAGCATGCTGGATTAAGCGGCACAATTCTTGCGAATTTAAAGAAGTGAAGATTCAGAGTCCATTTACCTATTAGCGAAACGAGATTGTAAAATCCATCTGCAAGCCCAGGGTGCGTGCAGAAGCCGGATCTTGTACCTCATAAAACCCTGCCCCCGCATCAATTCTGGCTTTCAGTTTAGGCGATGTTTGGAAAAGGATCAATGGACATTACTCAAAAACAAAGGTGAAAGAAAAATGGCTAACAATAACGGTAACAGGCTCCAACATCACCTAACTGCTGTCAAGGAAGGTCAGCGATGTTTTGAAAATGCCTTCGAAAGTATTTCCAGGATGATCCTGGAAAGTGAAATTGAAAAGGTTGTGGTGAATGGTAGAACAACTTACGATTTCACAATATT
This sequence comes from Desulfobacteraceae bacterium, assembly GCA_030589225.1. GTDB lineage: Bacteria > Desulfobacterota > DSM-4660 > Desulfatiglandales > Desulfatiglandaceae > 4484-190-2. The sequence goes on from JAUUWD010000009.1 coordinate 5,920, forward strand.
TCGCACAGGGAAAAAGCACATAATCGGCATCTATGATGAAATCAACAGCTTTGTGTCCTTTGTGAAGGATGCTGCTGAAGGTGGGTCATCTAAAGAAATGGCTTTCGTGCTCGTGGGAGAGCCTGGAAATGGGAAAACATTCTTTGTTGAATTCCTGTGCAGCAAATACCGTAGTTTCCTGACCAACGAAAAAAACCGCAAGTACACCTTCAGGTTCACCAATATGGACAGGCTTGGGAGTTATGGAAAAATTTCAACCATTGAATCCCAGACTTACGAAGATCCCATGATCCTGGCCATGAATCTCTTTGAGAACCCGGACGACAATAAAACTTTTCTTGCGAAACAAATTGGGTTTTCGGACAAGGAAATAGAACACCTTTATGATAACTACCGACCATTGGGTGCATGCAGCGGCTATATGTGGAACGATATTATAAACTTAGCGGATGGCAATATCGACGAGATGCTCAAGCACATCGAGATTATCCCGGTTCCAATGACTGAAAGTCTCGGGACTATAACGGGAAAATATCCCGCGAAAGACAAGATCACATCCTCTGCCGTGGATCTATTGGGGGAAGAGTCCATCCAGCGATTGCTCCACATCACAGACACCAATAACCCGTATCGTTTTGATTTAAGGCGTGGTGCACTGGCGCGTGTTGCCGGTGGCGGCATCCATTTCAGCGACGAAGTATTCAAAAACAAAAAGGACCTGGTCCAGGTATATCTCGGCGTTATCCAAAACCGCGTTATAGAAATTGATGGCTACAAGTGGCCCATTGATACCTTGATCCTCGCTACGAGTAACAATTCCGAATTTAATCGGTTTCTGTCTGAAAAGGAAGAAGCACCCATAGTGGACAGGTGCCGTATCTGCTACGTCTCACATAATACGAACTACAAGTTACAGGAAAACCTCACTTCATACGCCATCGGAAACGACGCCAAAACTACCCTTGACAGGAAGAGCCTGCACCGGGATCCCAGCCTTAACTACGCGACATCGGTGGCTGTGGTATTGACTCGCTTACCTCGTAGCGAAAAATTGACTGCCATTGAGACTATGAAACTGGCTGCAGGTGAAGTGGCAGGTGAAAAGAGCATCAAGACGCTCGCTGAAGTGATTGACACTCTCAACCAGGATCCGGATATCACAAAACGTTTTGGTCAAAAGGGATTGGGGCAGCGAAACCTGGGCAGAGCCATTCAATTGCTGATAGAAAGCTCAGAGACCAATGAAGGTCGTTGTATGTTCGCGTATGACATTTACAAAACACTTGAACGGGTGGTCCTGGACTATGTGACTGAAGTCAATGACAGGGCCAAGTATCTTGAAGATCTCAAGACAGCTAAGGGAATGTACCGTGAACGCATTATGACCGAGATGTTCAACGCCTACATGGATGAACCTTTTGCCATTCGCAAAGACGTAATGAACTATGTGAACATGATCATTGGTATTGATGCGGAAAACCTTGGTCCTGATAAGATGTGGAAATACAAAGACCCGCAGACCGGGGAACTTAAGGCCTTGAAGGTGGATGAGCGTTATATCAAAGCTGTCGAAGAAAGGCTGGGACTTAAAACAGAAGAACAACGGGAGACCTTTAGAACTTCCATCCGGAAAATTTACGGCCAGAAGATCTCCGTCGATCCAAATTACGATTTTATGGACAACCTGGAACTGGTCAAGGCGGTTACTGACGTTAGGCTGAAATCGGATATTGCAGGGGCTGGCAGCCTCATTGGTGCGCTTGCCAATCGCACAAATGAAGAAAATCAGAAATTGTACGATCGTATGATCGACACCATGCTGAACAAACTTAACTACTGCAAAACATGTGCTCAGAAAACCATCGAGTATTTTTGCACGCAGGAGGATGAGAATTGAATACAACGTGAATCCTGAACTTTTAAAACTTTACAATGAGTTCAAAACTAAAGGGCTGACGCCACAGCAGGAACAAACTATTCTTCTGGAATTGCACGACGAAGGCACCCATGACGCTCTTGATGTGTCCATATACGCCAAGGACGCTGGAACCGAAGTGTTCTTCCGCCCACGCCATAATTTTTACGAACACAACGATTTTTCTGCACTGCAAGCCATCCCTGCGTTTCAAAGCACTTATGTCTCCAGGATTCGCTCCATTGACGAACTTCTGGAACGTGACAAGAAGAGAGAAAAAGATGGTTTCCCTCGAAAAATACGCGTGGGCCGTTTGGTTAAGCCGGGAAAAGGCGGCAAGGATAAGATAGTAATCGTCCCTACCACTGTCGAAGAGAAGTTTATTCACGACACTTCGTTTAAGTCCCCGGATGAAGATGCGTCATCGGGCGGGTCAGGAGAAGGCGAAGAGGGTGAGGTTATAGGGGAACAGCCGGTTCGTGCCCCGGATGGGTCGGGGGCTGGCCCAGGCGAAGGACAGGGTGGCCCTCACGAAATGGAGTCGAGCGCCTATGATCTGGGCAAAATCCTCACTGAGCAATTTGAACTCCCCAATCTCAAAGACAAGGGCAAGAAGCGCTCCCTCACCCGTTACACCTATGACCTTACTGACAGGAATCGCGGATTTGGTCAATTCCTCGACAAAAAAGCCACTTTGCGAAAAATCCTGGAAACCAATATCACCCTGGGACTTGTGCCCGATATAGACAATATTGATTCTACGCGCTTTTTGATCTCACCTAACGACAAAATTTATCGAATCCTCTCCCGTGAAATGGACTACGAATCGCAGGCTATGGTCTTTTTCCTGAGGGACTACTCCGGTTCCATGGCCGGCAAACCCACTCAACTTGTTGTAGCACAGCACGTGTTGATCTATAGCTGGCTCCTTTACCAATATGCCAGGCAGGTGGAATCCCGTTTCATACTTCATGACACTGAAGCGAGTGAAGTGCCGGATTTTTATACCTATTATAATTCTAAAGTTGCCGGAGGCACAAAGGTAGCCTCTGCCTATCGCCTGGTAAACGAAATTGTGGAAAAGGAAAATCTGATCAAAGACTATAATATTTACATATTCCATGGCACAGACGGTGATGATTGGGACGCTGACGGGAAAGAAACCATCCCAGAGGTAAAAAAGATGCTGATCTATGCCAACAGGGTCGGGATCACAATCGCCGAAAATGGGCTCGGCTCAAACCAAAACAGTGAAGTTGAAAAATACATAAAGGAATCAGGCCTATTGGATGAAAAGCCTGATTTGTTAAGGCTTGATGTCATGAAGCAAGATGCGGATGAACCACGTCTGATTGAAGGAATCAAACATCTTATTTCGTAACATATCGTTTTACAGACAAACGTTTTAGATATCTAAATCCTCAGTGGTTTGCAGATAAATGTATTCCTAAAATGCCGTACCAAATTGAGGAATTTAGGGATTCAGGAATTTAGGAATTAAAATCAAGAAAATACCTTCAATTCCTCAATCCTAAATTCGGAATTCCTCAATTCTACGGTGATGCACTCCGGGGCTTATTTTACGATTAAATGATCGTAAACCCCAAAAAGATGATCTTAGGGTCTATAATGGAATTGATCGATCAACATACAAAGAAAATCATGGAGGGCTGCAAGGAAAGAGCACGAAAGTGTGGTCTGCGCTTTCAGGATGAAACTCTTGAATATATTGTGACCAACCGGGACCTGCTGGAACTATCTCCGAAACTAATGATTCCAACGCTCTACGATTACTGGGTTCACGATGTGGACGTTATCAAAGAAAAAGGCAGGTATGAGCTCTATCCGGCTAATCCGTATGAAACTGTCATTAACACCCGTCCGGCTATCTCCTTTTACAATGACAATAACCCGGATTGGTTGAATGTGATGATCTTCTATCACGTTCTGGCGCATATCGATTTCTTCCAGAACAATCTTTTCTTTCGCCATTCCTGGGACTACGATTTTACCGGCCAGGCCCTCTCTGATAAGCGGGTAATCGCCAAGCTCAGGGCTGAGAAAGGAAGATGGGTGGATTACGTTATTGAATTTTCCCGGGGAATAGATAACCTTGCAGGTTTCCATGACGAACTCACGCGCCTGAACCGCATTAATGTAACAGACGGATCAAAACGCATGGATTTCTACTTTGACGTATTCCTGCAGTCTGAAAAAAAAGCGAAGACAAGCGAATATCTCAAGGAAATCGAAAGATACAATGACTGTGTTAGTAAATACGGGGACCTCGGAGAACAGACCTTCTTTTCCGAGGTGATTACGAAATATCCTGAATTTGAAGCTGTCTTCGAAAAAAGCATCAAGAAAAAACCTAAGCGTAAAATGGATTTGATTCAATTCTTGATGGAGAATTCCGAGGTCCTAAACAAAGATGAAAATAAGTGGATGAAATCAGTGTTACAGGTAGTGCGTAAAACATCCATATTCTTCCAGCCACAGATCCGAACAAAAATCATGAATGAAGGGTGGGCCAGTTATTGGCACGAAAAACTTTTTCTGCAGGATGATCGCATAAAAGGACACGAAGTGGAGTTTGCGCGGGTAAATGCAGGAGTGACATCAATGCCTCGCGTTGGACTTAACCCGTATGCACTCGGTATGCGGCTGTTCAGCTACATAGAGGAAATAGCCGACAAAGGCAAATACTCCATTGAGTTCAAGAGGCTCCATGATGCAGAGGAACGAGAACAATTTGATACGCACACTGGACAGGGACAGGACTTTATTTTCAAAGTTCGCGAAAACCTCTGTGATTTCATGTTCGTAAACAGCTTCGTTGAGCGGGATTTTGTCACTCGTCATAAACTGTTTGTGGCGGGCAAAAGGCTAAATACGGCCAAAATGGTTTGGGAGTATTATGTAAAGAGTCGGAAAGCAGAAGACTATCGCCAAATGCTGATAGACTCCCTGTATCACCCTCCTCATATTGAAATTGACACGGAAAAAAGCAGCAACAATACCCTTTATCTCATGCATCACTTTGAGGAAAAACCCCTGGTTAGTGAATTCATCGCCAATACCATGTTAGGGATTGAATATCTCTGGGGAGGACCGGTTCAGATTGAGACAAGCGAGATCCTTTCAAGGCCCTCCTCACAGGGACAAAATTCCTTTCCAGGTTCTTTGACTCCGATGAAAGAAGAAAACACTGAGCCAGAAGTGAAATGGCAGCGGGTTTTGTATACCATGGAAAAGCGAAAGATCTCCAAGAAAACAATTTAGTTCGATAGAAGACATGGAAAACGTCAAAAAAGCAATACAACATCTCAATAGCAACATGAGCGACCTGGATCAACGCTCTCCTATCCCATTTGAAGAATTCCTCCAGGTACTCGTTGAACAGCCATTTACTGTGATTCGCAATGCCTTCCAGGTGTTCCATGACATGATCAAGACCTATATCGGAGTAGGTGTGGATGAGTATCCCGATGACCCCGAGTCCATTAATTTCGTCAAATACGACTGCAACCGGCTCTTCGTTGAAGGATCAGACCACCCGTTCTTTGCTGACAGGCTTTTCGCAAACAGGCTGATCAATCTGGTTGAAGCTCTAAAGCGTGGTGCACAGCAAAACAAGATCTATATTTTTGAAGGCCCTCCTGGCTGCGGGAAGAGTACATTCTTGAACAACCTCCTGATGCGATTTGAAGAATATGCCAATAAGGAGGATGGCTCTCGCTTTGAAACCGTATGGAGATTAGATCGAAAAACACTGGGCGGTTTCATCGAACATGAGACCATGCCTCTATTTGAAAAACTGTCACAATTTTTGCAGATGTCCGCACAGGATGGGAACGAATTTGTGAAAGGACATGATCCTGCACACTTATCCAAAAACCACAATGAGTTCATTAATGACTGTGCCTTTCCCCGGTTAAATGGGGATTATGTCGAGATCTCCTGCCCCAGCCATGATAATCCTATCCTCATGATACCAAAGCCTTACCGCCGGTCATTTTTCAATGACCTGTTTAACAATAATGAATTTAAGTGGAAGCTATTTGCTGAAAAGGAATATGAGTGGGTTTTCAGGGACAATGCCTGTACTATTTGCAGTTCTCTGTACCAGGCCCTTCTTAACAAGCTAAAGAGTCCTATGGAAGTCCATAAAATGCTGTACGCACGACCATACAGATTTAACAGACGGCTGGGAGAAGGCATCAGCGTCTTCAACCCGGGCGACAAAACCATGAGGCAAAATATCTTAGGCAATCCCATGCTTCAAAGACAGATAAATGCACTTTTCAAGGACAGCAACCAGGTCAACTATGTTTTTTCGCGATATGCAAAGACCAATAATGGCATCTACGCCCTAATGGATATAAAATCACACAATACTGATCGTTTGATCGAGCTGCATAACATTATAAGTGAGGGTCTCCATAAGGTGGAAGACATCGAAGAGAATGTGAATTCGCTTTTTATGGCCCTCATGAACCCGGAAGACAAAAAAAACATTCAAGGTTTTCAGTCCTTCTCAGACCGCATTGAATATATTAAAATCCCCTACGTTCTGGATTTAAATACAGAGGTGGAAATTTACCGCAACATTTTCGGCAGGCATATTGACGACAGTTTTCTTCCCAGAGTCCTGCACAATTTTGCCCGGGTTGTCATTTCATCCCGGTTGAATATCAAATCAGAAGCCTTGCTGGAATGGATCGATGATCCTAACAGGTATAATCTCTATTGTGATGAGAACCTGCAACTCCTCAAGATGGAAATCTACACAGGACATATCCCAACATGGCTTACAGAAGAAGATAGAAAGCGATTTACAGCCAAACGGAGGCGTAAAATCATTGCCGAATCGGAAGCAGAGGGGCAGAAGGGCTTTTCCGGACGTGATTCAATAAAAATATTTAATATGTTTTATTCCACATACGCCAAAAAAGACAAACTCATCAACATGTCCATGTTGTGCAAATTTTTTAATAAAATCGGTAAAGAATTGAACGGATCAATACCAAAGGGCTTTCTGGACTCTCTGATTCATATGTATAACTACACAGTCCTGCAGGAAGTTAAGGAATCGCTTTACTATTACAATGAAGAACAGATCTCCAGGGAAATCCAAAATTACCTGTTTGCCATCAACTTTGACAAGGGGTCAGTGGAAACATGTAAATACACCGGAGAAAAACTGGAAATTACCGAAGACTTTTTCGAGAGCATTGAGACTCATTTTTTGGGCGCAAAGATCGACAAGGAACGGCGGCTATCCTTTCGAAAAGAAGCTCAAAAAGAGTATACGTCCAAAACATTGACCCAGGAAATCATGCTTGACGGGAAACCCATTGTGGAAACTAACCTTTATAAAGATATGCATGAGCGATATGTCTATAATCTGAAGGAAAAGGTGCTGGATCCCTTTCTTGAGAACGAAAACTTCCGCCGCGCCATCAAGGATTACGACACTGAAGCTTTCAAGGCTTACGACAAAAGGATTCGAGGAGATGTCACTTTCCTGATGAACAATCTCTGCGGAAAGTACAGATATACCAAGCAGGGCTCAAAAGAAATCTGCATATACGTCATTGACAATGATCTGGCCAAGAACTTTGTGACTCCTTAGAAAACAGCAACCCC
>JAUUWD010000326.1 GCA_030589225.1 Desulfobacteraceae bacterium
TAATATATCAGATGATGATCAAGAGGACCGTGCTGAATGGAAGGAACTGATCAAAGACCTGCCTGAGGATGCCTTTGAAAAGGAACATGCTGACATCCTCTTTTTCGTCGGCTGTGTGGCCTCATTTTTCCCCATGGTACAGAAAATTCCCGCGAACATGGCAAAGATCCTCCAAAGGGCTGGGGTGGACTTCACCATTCTGGGCGGTGATGAATGGTGTTGTGGTTTTCCCCTGGTAGGGGCAGGAATGCCTGAAAAGCTGGAGGAATTGAAGGAACATAACTTGAAGAAGGTAGCGGATGTGGGAGCCAGGACGGTTGTTTTTACCTGCCCATCTTGTTTACATACATGGAAACATATGTATAACACGGATGTGAAATTGATGCACTCCAGCCAGTTGATAGCGGAATTAATCAAAGACGGTCGCATTAAACTCAAGAAGGATATCAATGTCGTTGCCACATATCACGATCCCTGTGATTTGGGTCGCAATACAGGGATATATGAAGAACCGAGAGAAGTTATTCAGGCAATTCCGGGCCTCAAATTCGTGGAACTTCCCATGAACCGGAAATTTTCCGTTTGCTGCGGGGGCGGCGGTAACGTTGAGATGACCGACCCTGAGCTTTCTGCCCAGGTTGCCCAGATGAAACTTGATTCCATAAAAGATGTAGGCGCTGAAATGGTTATAACCGGATGCCAGCAGTGCGTGCGGACCATGGCCACCAGGGCCCGCAGACAGAAGATCGATCTTGCGGTCAAGGATCTTACGGAGATTGTGGTGGAAGCAATCAGTTAGCTCGGGAAAATTTATCTTTTGCGGTTCAAAACCAAGGCCTTGATTTGCCCAATGGCCTGGAGAATCAGATCCAGGGACTTATGCAAATCGTGGTCATCGTCCACTTCGAGAAGTTGGATATTACCAGGATCAGGAGAGCGTTCAATCATCGCACGGATCGAGCTCAGGGGAATAACCTCATCTCTGAACCCGGCAATCACAACAGTTGGAATTCCCCGGGGGATGTAAACCGAAGACATAATTCTTTCCTGTTCCCCGGTGAAAAGGCCTCCGACTTTGGTCCCCACCGCAGGGGCAAGAAGTACAAGGCCATGTACCATCTCAGAATACCGCAGTGCATACATCAGGGCTGTCAACCCGCCAAGTGATGAACCCACCAGCAGCACAGGTGCACGGAGTCCGTGCTTCAGTACTTTAAGGCGTTCATTGATATCCGGGGGAAGATTGGGAATCAAGCAACGGGGATCATAAGCTCTCAGTAAACTGGCCTTGGTCCCCTGGGGACTGCTATCCAGGCCATGCAGAAAACAAAGCTTCATTATCTCGACCCATTACCAATGTCAGTCTTCAACCTTCTCAATCCTTATGCTGGCACCGCCGGGTATACCGGTAAAAACCGTTGCATCTCCCTCGACCCTGCCAAACACGTTGACCGCGCTGGCAGCCCGGATCTCATCGTCCTTGCTGGCCGGTGTTCGCCCAAAAAAGATGCAGAAGGCGTGGCCGGCTGGCCAGTAACCCAGATCTCCCATATCCACAACGTCACTCGCCCCATCGGCCTCATCCAAATGCACTGGAATCCCAAAATAGATCTCCTCACCCCAGGTATTGGACTGCGCCTCAAGGGGCAACGCATCCCAGATAGCATCTGCGGTTGAGCTGTCGTTCAGTGTGGCCGTTGCCGATACATCATCTGCGGTTATTCGGATCCTACGCATTCAATTCTCCCTTCTCAATCAATTACCGCTCTTTAAATGGAATGGCCTTATTTGCCTCTCACAGAACACACAGAGAGCACAGAGTTTTTGCCTCATTCATGGAATAATAGAGCTAAGTTATACCCCTGCATAAACAGACGCCGCAGCCTCAAGGGCATCCCCTTGCACTTTCACTCCCTGTGACCTAAGTATGATTTCCAGGGCTGAAAGAAATAGAACAACATTTTTCTTGCAGGAAACATGGCCCATAAGACCCACACGCCATACTTTGCCTGCCAGGTCACCCAAACCTCCACCAATCTCAACGCCAAAATCATTGAGCAGCGTCTTTCGAACCTTTACGTCATCTGCACTCTCTGGAATACGAATGGCATTCAACATGGGCAGGCGCTCACCCTCCGGCACAAGCATGGAAAGTCCCATGCCCTCCACCCCTGCCACCAGGGCACGGTGATTAAGTAAGTGCCTGGCAAATCGGGCTTCAAGGCCCTCTTCTGCAACTATACGCAATGCCTCACGGAGCGCATAGATCATATTAATGGGGACCGTGTGATGGTACTTCCTTTCATTTCCCCAGTATCGACTCACCATACCCATGTCCAGATAGAAGCTGACAACCGGGCTCTTCCGGTTTTCAAGCGCCTGAACAGCGGCAGGGCTAAAGGATATGGGAGAGAGGCCGGGTGGACAGGAAATGCATTTTTGGCTACCGCTGTAGGCCACGTCGATCCCCATCTTGTCAAGCGAGACTTCCATCCCTCCGAGTGAAGTAACCATATCCACTAAAAAGAGGGCCCCGCACTCACGGGCAATGCCTTTAAGGTCCTGGATGGGCTGGCACGCCCCTGTAGATGTTTCCGCATGGACAGCGGCAAGCACTTTTGGATTTCTGCCCTTTACCGCCTTGCGAACCACATCCGGATCAATAGCCCTTCCCCACTCGCCATCAACCCGGACAACTTTCCCCCCAACGCGCCCGACGATTTCGCCTATCCGCGCCCCAAAGAAACCACTGACGCATACCACAACCTCGTCACCCGGCTCAACCGTGTTTACAATGGTGGTTTCCATTCCGGACATACCAGTACCTGACACGGGTAGTGTCAAGGCATTTTCGGTCTGGAAAACATATCTCAGCAGGCGCTGTGTGTCATCCATGACCGAGAAGAAATAAGGATCGAGGTATCCAACACATGGGGCAGACAGAGTCTGCAGCACACGAGGGGGCACACTGCTTGGGCCCGGCCCCATTAGTATTCGTTCCCC
>JAUUWD010000096.1 GCA_030589225.1 Desulfobacteraceae bacterium
GCGCAAGAAGCTGTATAAGGCAGGCTTCACACCTGAACCGGTACTCGGAGTGAGAGACAACATCTTCAAGACAGGAAATGTCTATGCAAGCGCCAAGGCCGACAGGATTGATATTTTTCCCGCCCCCCTTAAGGAAAAAATTCAAACGGGGCAGCTCAAATCCCAGGCTGAAACATTCCTGTTTATGGGATGCGTCCCCAGCTATCTGGATATGAAGATGGTCCCCAGTCTGATTAAACCCCTCGATGCTGCCGGAGTGGAATACACCACCCTGGGCACTGAAGAGGGCTGCTGCGGCTTCCCCCTGTTCCTCATGGGGACAGATGAATTTGAACCACATGCCAAGAAGGTCATAGAAAGAATCAAGGCCTCAGGTGCCAATGAACTGGTTACCCCCTGTGCCGGATGCTACAAGACCTTTAAAAAGATTTATCCGGATGTAGGAGATCTTGGGATGGAAGTGTATCACTCCGTGCACTATCTCGAGAAACTGATCAATGAAGGGAAAATAAAATTCAACGGAGATTTGGGCAAAAAGGTGACTTACCATGACCCCTGCGACCTTGGAAGGGCCTTTAAGGTCTTTGAGGAGCCGAGGAATATCCTGAAAGCAATCCCCGGTCTTGAATTTGTAGAGATGGCCAGAAACAGGCTCCTGGCCCGCTGCTGCGGTGGCGGCGGTGGTGTGTTGGCCAATAACCCTGATATGGCGGTGGATATGGCGGCAGAAAGGGTTCGAGACGCCCTGGCAGTGGGCGCGGAAATCATTGTCTCCGGCTGCGCCGCGTGTAAAGACAATTTGAGAAAAGGGGCAAAGGCCATACCAAAGCAGGAGAGGGGCAAGATAAAGATCATGGATATCACCGAAATCGTGGCGCAGAATATGGCCTGATTTTCGATTTTTAATTGATGATTTTCGATTGGCGATTAATGTCTTGAGTAACCCCTGATCCTTCGATTTTCAATCGTCAATCGCCAATATTCAATAAATCAACAGCGAGGATGCCATGTCCGAGGAAAAGAAGACTACAAGAAGACAGATTGCAGCAGCCAAGACCTTGAAAAAGTTCATGGCCGACTATTTTTATGAGATGGATGATGCTGCAAAGACCGGCTCTCAAAAGATTGCCTGGTGTACGAGTGTTGGTCCTGCAGAACTCTTGAGAGGCATGGGCTTTCTTGTCTACTATCCAGAAAACCACGGGGCCATGTTAGGAGCTACTCGCATGTCAACGGACCTCATCCCATATGCCAATGCATTAGGGTATTCACCCGATATCTGTTCCTACCTCACGTGTGATGTGGGTTCTTATCTCCAGAAAAAGACTCCCCTGACCATGGCTTATAACATCGAGTCGGTCCCCAGACCGGACGTGCTCGTTTTTAATACCAACCAGTGCAGGGACGTGCAGGACTGGTTTGCCTGGTATTCACGGGAGCTCAACGTGCCGCTTGTCGGTGTACACACCCATAGAGACATAGGCAATATCCGGAATTATCAGATCAAAGATATTGCCAGCCAGATAGAAGACCTGGTACCCAAACTGGAAGAAGTAACCGGTAAAAAGTTCGATTTGGCTCGCTTCAAGGAGGCTTTAGGGTATTCCAGGCGTACCTCGGAACTCTGGGGGGCATGTCTTGAAGAAGCTGCTGCCATTCCCTCTCCCTGGACCTTTTTTGACGCAACCATTCACATGGCTCCAGCAGTGGTTTCGCGGGGCACTAAGGAAGCCAATGATTATTACGAACTGCTACTACCCGAACTGCAGCAAAGGGTCAAGGATGATTTTGCCGCGGTGGAGGGAGAAAAGCATCGGCTTTACTGGGAAGGGATGCCCATCTGGGGTAAGCTGAGGTCCCTCTCGGAACAGTTCTATTCACTTAAGACCTGTGTGGTGGCCTCTACCTATTGCAATAGCTGGATATTCGACCAACTTGATCCTGATGAACCCTTTGAAAGTATGGCCGTGGCATACACGGAGCTTTTTATCGTCAGGGATGAGCTTTATAAAGAGCAATACATTACGGATTGCTATAACAAGTTTAAATTTGACGGCATTCTCTTTCACGACGCCAAGACCTGTCCCAATAACTCCAACAATCGCTACGGCATGCCGGAAAGGTTAAGTGAAAAATTAGGGATACCGGTGCTTACCATCAACGGAGACTTGTGCGATCTGAGGTGTTACTCCGAGGAGCAGGCCAAGACCAACATTGAGGCATTCATTGAGCAGTTGGAGGAGAAATAGAGAAACTACAGGCGCAAGGCCAAAGGCATAAGGCGCAAGGTTTATTTTTTTTGCCTTACGCCCTGTGCCTTGTGCCTTGAGCCTTTAATGAGAAAACCGTGCATCCTCTTGTTCGCACCTATGGTAATGGATTATGACTAATGATGCTGGCTCAATCTTCGTCGGCGTTGATGTGGGCGCCTCCCATACCAAAGTGGCCATTCTCGATTCTGAAAAGAAGCTGATAGGCCATTCGGTGAGAAAGTCGGGCACTGATTTCACAGATTCCGCTGAAAATTGCCTGAACTCTGCCTTGGAGATGGCCAATGCTTTGGAAGAAAATATAGTCAGGTGTGTCTCAACAGGCTACGGAAGAAAAAATGTCCCGTTTAGCCAGGGAACCAAAACAGAAATCGGGTGCCACGCCAGGGGCTGCTATCATTATTTTCCCATGGCCATGACCATTGTTGACATCGGAGGGCAGGATAACAAGGTTATCAAGTTGGACGCCAAGGGACGGCGTTTGAGCTTTAAGATGAACAGAAAATGTGCGGCCGGCACCGGTGCCTTTCTTGAAGAAATGTCCTTGCGTCTTGAAATTCCCCTGGAGGACATGGATGCCCTGGCCGAAGGAGCCGAGAACATGGTCGAACTGGGGAGTTATTGCACTGTTTTTTCGGCCACAGAGGTACTGGGAAAAATCAGGCAGGGGAAAAAGGTCCCGGACATTGTAAAGGGACTTTTTTTTTCGGTTATCAAGAGGGTCCTGGAAATGGATTCTCTTACGGACAGGGTGGTCATAACAGGAGGAGTGGTGGCCCATAACCCGTATTTAGTGAATATGGTTGAAGAGATCACTGAGCGTGAAATTATGGTTCCTGAATACCCGCAGTTAACAGGCGCTGTGGGCGCAGCCCTTTTTGCCATGGAGAAAGGGGGGCACAACGGTTAAGTAGTTGAGTGGTTAAGTGGTTGAGTAGGAAAATAATTACTATTATTTTCAGATGTTATAACTTTTCAAACACCGAATGTCCAATTTTCAAGCAAATAATAGATATGATCATTATAACAGCAACTTAACAACTCAACTACCTAACCACTCAACGAAATCTGAAATTTGTACTAAATAACACAAACAATAAGGAGGGCCTAAAAATGACGACAAGTAAATGGATGCATGCAGGTAATATGTTGAAGATGAATGCCATCAATTATCCGGACAAGCTGGGATGGCAGGATAAGAACAACGAGTTTAACTTCAAAGACTGGAATGAACGTTCCTGTCGCCTGGCAAACGGTTTGAAGGATCTGGGTGTGGGTAAAAAGGAAACCTTTGCTGTGCTTGCCTACAACCGGGGTGAATGGATGGATATCTACGCAGGTTGTGCAAAGGGCGGGCAATGGGTTGTGCCTATAATGTTCAGATTGGCGGGTCCCGACATTGAGTACATCGTCAACCATTCGGAATGCAAGGCCTTGATTGTAGAGGCGCCTTTTGTGGAGCTCATCGACAGCATCAAGGATAAACTCCCTGTTCCCAAAGATGCGTATATCTATCTGGGAGATGGGCCGGTGCCTGATGGATACATAGGATATGAAGACTGGCTGGCCAAGTCCTCTCCTGATGAGCCGGATATCATGATTGATGCTGCTGATATCTGGTACATCATGTACACCTCAGGGACCACTGGGAGACCCAAAGGCGTGATGAGGACCCATGAAAGCACCGTTGCCCAATATTACTTGAATAATACTAATACGGGCGTTCTCCCTACGGATAAAGTCATGCTGGTCATGCCCATGTGCCATATCAATTCCATATTTTATTCCTTTACCTATACCCTGGTGTCGGCGCCGGTATTTGTCTACAACATGGTCAGCTTTGATCCGGAAGATTTGTTAAGAACTATTGAAAAATATAAGATCACCTATACCTCATTGGTTCCGACCCATTACATTATGATGCTGGCCCTGCCAGATGATGTTAAAAACAGTATTGATGTTTCGTCTATTCGTCAGTTACTTATCTCTTCTGCGCCTGCCAGAAAAGATCTGAAGTTAGCCATTATGGAGTATTTCAAGAATGCCGAGCTTTGGGAAGCCTATGGGACAACGGAAGGCGGTCTGGTAACCCTCTTAAGGCCGGAATATCAATTTGAAAAACTTGGCTCTATAGGTAAAGAAATCTTTGGCACGGACAGGATCAAGCTGCTCGATGAGAACAGAAATCCTGTGCCTGATGGTGAGGTGGGAGAAGTTTTTTACAGAACCCCCATGCTCTTCAAGCAGTACTGGAAAGAGCCTGAAAAGACCAAAGAGGCATTTTTTGGGGAATGGTCTTCTGCCGGAGATATGGCCAGAAGGGATAAAGACGGTTTTTACACCCTGGTAGACAGGAAGGCAAACATGATCATAACCGGTGGGGAAAATGTTTATCCTTCTGAGGTGGAAGGCACTATTGGCGCCCATGAGGCGGCCAAAGATGTCGCAGTGATCGGTATACCTGACGACAAGTGGGGTGAGGCAATAAAGGCCATAGTTATTCTGCATGATGGCTATGAGCCGAGCGATGATCTTGCAAAGGAGCTCATGGATTTTTGCAAAGGTAAAATTGCAGGGTTCAAGAGGCCAAAATCTGTTGATTTTATTAAGGAAGAAGAAATGCCGAGAACAGGCACAGGAAAAATCTTACATAGGATACTTAGAGAAAAATACGGTAAGTGGAGCGATGCCTAAAAAGGTAGGCAGTAAGCAGTAAACAGTAGGCAGTAAAAACAGCAAACCCAATTGGAGGAAAAATCACATGTTGACAAAAGCGTTTATACCGTACAAGGGCTACTATTCAAGTCCGTTTAGCCGCTGGCAGGGGACTATGGCCAATGAGAATGCTATCGTCCTTGGAGCAACGACCGCAAGAAAATGGTTATTGGCAAACAACTTTGATCCCACTATTTTTGACTATATGTACTATGGGATCACCATCGCACAGCACCACATGTTTTACAGCCACACCTGGGCATCAGCCATGTTGGTTGACAATCAAAAGGAGTTGCCGGCACTTATGGTCAACCAGGCCTGCACAACCTCAACCACATGCATTCATCTTTGTGCAGTCAATATAGAGGCCGGGACTTACGGGACGGCTTTTGCCCTTATGTCGGATCGCTGTTCCAACGGCCCCCATACCATATGGCCAAATCCCATGGGCCCCGGGGCAGAGGTTGAATCGGAAAACTGGATGATGGACAATTTCAACTCTGATCCGAATGCCGGGCTAAAAATGGTCCAGACGGCCGAAAATGTGGCAAAAGAAATAGGCATCACCAAAGAAGAGTGCGATACGGTAACCTTGAAGAGGTATGAACAGTACCAGGATGCCCTGGCCGACGACAGGGCCTTTCAAAAGAGATATATGTTTCCAGTTGAGGTAAAGCTCTCCAAAAAGAAGACGGTGTTAGTGGAAGAGGATGAGGGCATCACACCAACCACTGCCGAAGGTCTGGCCAGGCTAAAACCCGTAGAACCAGGAGGTGTCATTACTTTTGGAGCGCAGACACATCCTGCTGACGGAAATTGCGGTTTTATAGTGACCACCCGGGATAAGGCCAAGGAACTGGGTAAAGACCCCAATGTTGATATCCAGATTGTCTCATACGGCTTTTCAAGGACCAAAAGGGGGTATATGGCGGCAGCTCCGGTTCCCGCTTCAGAGATGGCACTTAAGGATGCAGGGCTGAAAATAGAGGATATGAAGGTAATCAAGACCCATAACCCTTTTATTGTCAATGATATCAATATGGCCAAACGGATGGGATTTGATGTTATGAACATGAACAACTATGGATGCTCCATGGTCTACGGGCACCCTCAGAGCCCAACAGCAGGCAGGCTCATTGCCGAATTACTGGAAGAACTTGTAATGTTAGGCGGTGGGTACGGTCTATGGGCTGGCTGCGCTGCAGGAGATACTGCCGCTGCCATGATTTTTAAAGTCAGTTAGGCCTTATAAATAAATCTGTGTTCAAATTGCGCAAAAATAATTTTGTATAGCCGGAAAAGCCTTTGCTGTAAAGACTCTCAGAAGAATGAACGGCGATTCAACTTTTTACAACCTGTTTGGTTCCGGCGTATCCTGCTTAAGAATTAAAAGATTGAGGGATTTGGAGATTGAGTTTCTTATCTGTGAAATTCTGTCTACTTTATGTGAATAGACGGAGCGA
>JAUUWD010000318.1 GCA_030589225.1 Desulfobacteraceae bacterium
AATTGTTCGAAGACTTTGAGGTGATTTGCCCTGCCCATTGTACTCAGCATACGAAAGAGTTAAAGTCTTTATACCCGCAACAATATATCGAGGGTGGGGTAGGGCAAGTAATAGTTTTGTGAAAAACATCAGCCTAGGAGACTGATCGAGAATGGCTACTGAAGAATCCCTGTTATTAAAAGTAGAAGGACTTGGTAAGCAGTTTGGAGGCGTTCGTGCCCTTGAGGGATATGACCTTACCCTGAAGGAGGGTGAGTTGATGGGTCTCATCGGGCCCAACGGAGCGGGTAAAACCACGGTTTTCAACCTCATAACCGGTGTGCTTCGTCCTTCAAAGGGGCGAATTATTTTCAGGGGAAAGAATATCACCGGGTTTAAACCTGATCGAAACGCGGCTTTGGGAATGGCCCGCACATTCCAGAATATTCGCCTTTTCAACGGTTTGCGAGTTATTGATAATGTTAAGGTGGGGATTCATATGCGCCATGGTGCGGGGCTATGGGCGACGGTCCTGAATCTTCCCATTTTGAGGCGTTCCGAGGCGGCCATGGAGGAACGCGCCCTGGAGATCCTGAACACCTTTGGCCTTATGGGCTACAAGGATGAATTCGCAGAAAATCTCCCTTACGGTGATCAGCGAAAGATCGAGCTGGGGAGGGCCCTTGCAACTGCCCCTAAATTGCTTCTCCTGGATGAACCTGCCGCCGGGATGAACCCTCAAGAAACAGATGAGATAATCCGGCTCATATCCAGGATCCATCAGGAGCATGATCTCACCATTCTTCTTGTAGAACATGATATGAAAGTGATTATGGGGGCCTGTCAGCGTATCCAGGTGATTGATCAGGGAAAAGTCCTTTGTCTTGGGACCCCGGAGGAGATTCAGAATGATCCTCGAGTCATAGAAGCCTACTTAGGCAGGCCCAAGGGATATGGACATGCTTGAAATTCGAGATAGTCATGTGTATATCGGGCAGACCTATGTCCTGAAGGGCGTGAGTTTGGAAGTGAGACACGGGGAAATTGTGGCCCTGATCGGAGCAAACGGGGCAGGAAAGACCACAACACTTTCAACCATTTCCGGGCTTACCCGAACCCGTCGAGGAAAAATTTTATTCAGACCTGACCCGGATACAACCCAGCGGGATATCACGAAGGCGCCGGCTGAAGGGATAGTGAAAATGGGTATCTCCCACTGCCCTGAGGGCCGACAGGTTTTCTCTGACCTCAATGTGTGGGAGAATCTGCTGATCGGTGCATATCTCAGGAAGGACAAGCAGGCTATTCAATCGGATCTTCAATGGGTCTGCGAACTTTTCCCCATCCTGCGGGACAGGAGGCGGCAGTCGGCAGGCAATCTTTCAGGAGGAGAACAGATGATGCTTGCCATTGGAAGGGCTTTGATGAGTAGGCCCAGACTGCTTCTACTTGACGAGCCTTCCCTGGGCCTGGCGCCCCTCCTGGTGGAGATAATATTCGAAATGCTTGAGCAAATTAACGCTCAGGGCACTACGATCCTTTTGGTGGAGCAAAATGCCCTTATGGCCCTTGAATTGGCTCAAAGGGCTTATGTCATGGAAACCGGCCAAATTACCCTTTCCGGGACTGGGAAGGAGTTGGCAGAAAACGAAGCAGTCCGCAAGGCATATCTGGGGGCAACTTGATGGACGGGTACGTTGCACAACAATTGTTAAATGGTCTGATTTTGGGAAGTATGTATGCCCTCGTAGCCATTGGTTTTACCATGATTTATGGGATCATACGACTTATCAATTTCGCCCATGGGGACATCGTCATGATCGGTGCGTTTATGACCCTGGGGCTGGTCATAAGCGGTAAAATCTCTTTTCCGGTGATTATCATATTGGTTTTCATCGGTGGAGCACTCATGGGAATACTCATTGAGCGCGTGGCCTTCAGGCCCATGAGAGGAGCTCCCCAGGTGACCGGATTTATTACATCTCTGGCCATTTCCATCCTTTTGCAGAATCTCGGTATTTTGTTATTAACTGCTCAGCCCCGGAACTTCTTTTGCCCCGATTATCTTCAAACTATCTATCATCTCGGACCTGTTTCTCTTCGCGCCATTGATTTAGGCATTGTGGTTACTGCCGTGGGTCTGATGATCTTTCTGGTTTTACTGGTTAGGTTCACACGATTGGGAATGGCCATGAGAGCCACGGCAGAAAATCTGGATGTGGCCCGCCTTATGGGCATCAACATCAACCACACCATCATGTTGGCTTTTGCCATTGGAAGCGGTCTTGCTGGTGTGGCCGGCATGATGTGGGGCGGCAAATATGGCCAGATCGATCCTTTGTTAGGGTTTGTGCCGGGACTTAAGGCCTTTGTGGCCGCTGTCATTGGGGGGGTGGGATCTATACCAGGTGCCATGCTTGGAAGCTATCTCCTTGGGTTCGGTGAAGTCCTTTTCGTAGGTCTCTTGCCACCCATTTATTCATCCTATAGGGATGCATTTGTGTTCACCACCCTGATCTTGATCCTTCTTGTATTACCTAATGGGCTTTTGGGCCGGAAGACTGAGGGTAAAGCATGATGGGATGGAATCGTCTGAGATGGTTTTTTCCGATGCTGGTTCTGGCTGGGGCGATCCTGGTTTTTGTTTTGCGCAGTACCATGAATGACTACATCCTTTCCATCGTATGCTTTGCGGGAATTAATATAATCCTGGCTGTTAGCCTGAATCTGACAAATGGCTTTACTGGGCTATTCTCCTTAGGTCACCCAGCATTTATGGCAGTGGGAGGATATGTGGCAGCCATCCTGACCTTTCCTGTGGCCCGAAAGGCAATGCTGTTACCAGCTCTTCCGGCCTGGCTGGCTGCACAGCAATGGTCGTTTCTGCCTGCCATGATTTCGGGCGGACTCAGCGCTACCCTTGCCGCCTTCCTCGTTGGATTTCCGGTCTTAAGGCTCAAAGGGCATTACCTCGCAGTTGCCACTTTAGGCTTTCTCATTATCCTTCAGGTTCTCATAACAAACATGGAGAGCTATACGCGTGGTCCTTTGGGACTCAATGGCCTGCCCATGATGACCAATTTATGGTGGGTCTACCTGTGGGTGGTAATCACA